>JAIRQG010000052.1 GCA_031256615.1 Candidatus Methanoplasma sp.
AAGGATCTGGACAAGGGGCTTTCCGATGAGGATATGGTAAGGATGACAAAAGAGGCCATCAGCGATGGGCAGAAGGTCGTATCGGTCTCTCTCACAAGCGGTGTCTTCGGCAGCGTCGATGAGACGGTCGAGCGGTTCGTATCGTGCGTTTCGAAGCTCAGAAAGGCGTTCCCGGAACTTCCTATCGGCGTTGAGCCGTACGTTTCCGGTAAAGGACACATAAGAGCGCTGAAGGAAGCAGGGGCGACCGAGATCAAACTGAACATACAGTCTCCGAACAGAGCAATATTCGAGAAGGTCTGCCCCGAATTGGATTATGATAACATAATCGAGATGCTCCTCTATTCGGTAGATGTCTTCGGATACGGCAAAGTGACATCAAACATGATATTCGGAATGGGGGAGACCGATGAGGAGATCGAAAAGATGACAGAATTCCTATGCTCAAAAGGAGTGATACCGACATTCAGGGCACTGCGCATAAATCCGATGAACCATGACCATTTGGTATCGGCGATCGGCAGACAGCCGCCGGTAAGCGCAGACAGGGCGGTCAAACTTGCCAGGATGCAGAAGGAGAAACTTTCGGCATATGGCCTGGATACAAGAGAGTGCCGCACCATGTGCATAGAGTGCACCTGTTGCGACCTTGTACCTTTCAGAGACCTTTGATCCTTTTTTCAAGGGACGACTGAAGTTCGCATGCTTTGCACGTATCTCCGAGAGTAGGCTCGCCGCAGGAGCACAAACGCAGGCCTGATGGCGGAAAATGTTCTGCAAGCATCGGTTTCAGGGTATCGTATGATGCCAAAATGCTGAATTTGGACCCAGGCGACCTGTCCTCCAACTGATCCACGACATCTCTGTACTGGTTTCTCAGCGCTTCCATGTAGTAGGGGCATTCTCCGTTCCAGAAAGGTATCTCTGCAGTGATAGCATAGAGAAGGGACTCTTTCTCAGGTATCAGCCTCAGAGGATGGAATCGGGGGATCAGTCCGGGTTGTATCTTTGTGTGGGGACCGAGCCTTGCAAGACGTTCCACATCCCCCCTTACGAAATTCATCATTATCGATTGGGCCATATCGTCCAAGTTATGTCCGGTGGCAAGGTATTTTGCTCCCACGGCGCGGGCCTGGTCGTTCATAAGTTTTCTTCTGAAGACCCCGCAGTATGTGCAGGGGCTGTTCTCCCCGGACGCAGAAGCGATTCTGTCCATTTCCATATCCATCTCGGAGAAGGATCTGACGCAGGAAACGATGCCGCGTTCTTTGCAGAAGCTTCTGACAACATCCAAACTAGGAGGCCTGTATCCCCTGATCCCCTCATCGATCGATATGGCGTAAAGAGAGATGTCCTTCCTTTCCCCGAAAACGGTGTCGAGGATATGCAGGGTCACCATGCTGTCCTTCCCGCCGGATACCGCTACCGCGATCGTATCTCCCGGACGGACATCGATCTGTTTGCGGATCTCTTTCTTCACCCTTTTCTCGACGTACGTCCTGAAATGTTCATCGCACAGGTGCGACCCGTTGTATCTTATCAGGGTGACTGCCTCGCGGGAACACTGATCGCATTTCATCTTATCAGAGCTCAATCTCATCGTCTGAGACGGGGGACTCCAGCAGATATTCCAGTTTTTTAGCCAGCTCTTTCGGGGGGATACTGGGTATCGAAATGTATGTGACCCTTCCTCCGTCGGTCTCGCTTTTCACCACAGTGTCCAAAAGATTCATTTTTTCCATATCCTGAACATATGTCCAGAACTGGGTGTGTTTCCTCGCGGTCTGCCCGTACTCTTCGCAGACGACCTCGTATGTCTTTTCCGCCCTGGTGATGCTTACGTACGGCTCACCTTTGATGGCGCGGGCTATGGACAGGAGAGCGATCTTCCTTTTCATGTCCAAGGTTGCAAGTTTGCTCTCTGACACGTTGCTGTAGATCAGCGCGTTCGCCGATCTGACGTCATCTGCCGTCAGCCTGCCGTCTTCCTTTCCCTCTGCGATGGCCGCCGCTTTTTCAAGTATCTCTATCACCAAACGCGCATCGCCGTATTCTTTTCCGATATCCGCCAAAAGATCGGCGACATCGACGTCGATGATGCCCGGCATCAAAGCTTCTTCTGCCCTTGCCAACACTATGTCCTTCAGCTCACTCTTTGAATATTTATCGAATTTTATCGCATTGGCCCTCTTGAAACTCGACAGCGATGCGTTATCAAGCATCTCCGAGACCGGCACCTGCGAGATCATTATCATAGAGAGGGAGGAACCGTCCCGCATCTCCTCGGTGAATCTTGACATCTGGTATACAATGTCGCTGTTGTTGTTCTTCAGGAGCACATCCACTTCATCCAGCACGAGGATCAGCGGTCTTGTTCTGGATTCCACATTCTTTTTTATGGTTCTCAGCATCTCATCCACGGAGAATCCGCGGTCCGGAAATCCGGGGTCGAAAGTGCGTATGATTTGAAGAAGCACTCCGTGCGCTGTATTCCTTATTCTGCAGTTGATGAAGACATAGTCCATCAGCTTGCCGTTGCCAGCACAATATTTCAGCATATCCTCGCAGAACCTTTTCGCGGTGACCGTCTTACCTGTTCCGACGCTCCCGATCAGGAATGCCGAGCACGAAACTCCGCTTGTCACCATCGGTCTGAAAAGCATTTCCAAACGGTGCATCTGATCTTCCCTGTGGACCAGTTTTACGGGGACATAGTCGAAGGACAGTTTCTTAACATCCTTGATTATCGCGGAGGATCTTTCGAACATCGTCAATTCCTGCTGAACCTCATGAATCCTGAGCACCCGAACACTTCGATGCCCTTCTTCTCCCATACGTCGCATATTCTGTTTATCCCGAGAGAATCGGATGCCATGTGCCCGGAGATGACCATATTGATGTGGTGTTTCTTCGCTTCGTCCAGATGGCTTTCCGGGAAGTGCATTCCGACGACGGTCCCGACTCCGGCAGCGGCAAGTTTCTCATATATCTCTTTCGGACCGGATGTTCCGCCGGTCATCTTCGCTATTATCCTTCCGCAGCGGCTCTTCTTGCCGCCTGACATGATCTTCGGCGGGTCGTTGTATTTCGATGCCTGCTGGAACTCCGGTTCCCTCATCAGTATATCGACCACATCCTCAAGATATTTCGGCTGGCTCTTTTCGAAGAGGTCTTCCAGATAAAGCTGCACCATATTGTCGGCCGGCGAATGTATGTTGAACATAAGCACGTTCATCAGCCTGGCCGCATCTACGGACTGGTTATAATTGGAGCCGAGGACATTCCTTGATACTTCGTCCATTCTTGCCTTCATAAGGCCTTCTGTGATGTTAATGGGGATCCCGACGTCATGGAACATGTCCGTCTGCATCCACATGACCTCCGGGAAAGGTGTCTTGGATATGCCGATAGGATGGTGAGCTACGACAGCCGAGATCTTCTGCCCTTTTTCTTTAAGGCGGTCCGCAAGCATGATCTCTCCTGTCCCGATGTCGATGCCCCACATGAACCTCTCCGCCTCCGTTTCCTTCGCAAGTTCCTCTCCCCAAGAGAGCCGGGAGTCTGCGTAGGGGTTCCACAGCCTTTCTTTATCGAAATATTCTTTCTTGTCATCCTGAAGCTTCTCGTACTCTTCTTTGGCGTTCTTGAGGGCAAGATCGATCTCCTCTTTCGGTCGGGGATCGTTCTCGATACCTGTTTCTATCGCCAGTTTGTAGGCATCATAGACTTTCATATGCTTTTGGATAAGGAAAGGATAATAGATAATCTTATCAGAAACAGCACGCCTCTTTTGATAAGCAAGTCTTCAGATTGAAAGACGGGCGGCCCGTCATAATGAAGGAGGAAGGCGTTTAGATCTATACACTGGCTAATTTATACTTGTACAATAAATCAGTAGCAGCATGGCGTTTGTGTAGAATGCATCAGAAGAAATATCGAACCCATACCGGAAAAAAGCGGACGAACCTTCAAAATCCGTCCCGGTTGCAAGGCGTCTTCACGGACCAAGTAGATCGATCGGGACCACCATCACTCCGTCCGGTCGCGTATACGCGAGGCCGTTGGTGGCGTACAAGACCATAAGGAATGACGGTGCTCCGACCTCATCGGCCACCTTGGCTTTCAGTTTCAGAAGGTTGGATGCCGCATCATCGACCTTTGATGTTCCCATTTTCACTTCCACCGCCGCCCACCCGCCATCGTCAAGGACGATGATCTCATCCACTTCCAGGCCTGTGTTGTCGCGGTAATGGAACACCTCTCCTTTCAAATAGCATCGATCACCCTTTTACGGTACAGTGGTTTGATACCAAAGCCATCATTCTGGCTTATTTGCATGATATGATATATCACTTACATAATTTGTAAGTTTGCAATAATAAAAAATGTTGATTTGCAATAATAAAAATTTATAAAAAACAATTTTTTTTATTTCCTAATCCAAAATCCTGCGCATTTATTCCAAATATAATGGGTAATTTCTCATTCAATGTAAAAATAACCAATTATAATGGAAATATTTATATCATTCTTAAATTATTTCTAATATGATGGAACAATTAGATAAAACTCTGCCCCGTAAGGACTATCTCAAAAAACTGGCGGAGGGAAAGGACCGCACTGACACCGTAAAGATCGTGACAGGCATGAGAAGATGCGGTAAATCCGTTCTTATGAGACAGTTCATAGAAGAGCTAAAGAGGTCAGGTGTCGGAGAGGACAGGATATTTTATTTGAACTTCGAATCAGAGGATTATCAGGACCTTACTGATTATAAGGAAGTGACGGAGATCCTGCGAAACAATGTAAGCAAAAAGGACAGAACATATGTACTGTTTGATGAGATACAAAGAATAGATGGATGGGAGAAGAACATCAATGCCCTCATGGTCGATTATAACGCAGACATCTACATAACAGGGTCGAACGCATATTTGCTTTCATCCGAGCTGGCAACATATGTTTCAGGGAGATACATAGAGTTGAGAATGCTGCCTCTGTCGTTCAAGGAGTATATTGAGATCAATCCTGTTTCGAATGAAAAGAGCACGGAGTCCAGATTCGAAGATTATCTCCGTTATGGGGCGCTGCCCATTATCAGGCCTGATATGAGCGGCCCCGAGTATATCAAAGGCCAGCTTGAGGGAGTTTATAATACGGTCTTGGTAAAGGATGTTGCCACCCGGCTAAATCTCAGGAATGTTGACGGCATAAGGAAGATATCCAAATATCTATTCTCAAACGTAGGCAACCTGACAAACATGGCATCGATAGCGGAAGCATTGAAAATATCAGATACAACGGTCAAAAAATACGTGACCGCGCTGGGAGACGCATACTTGTTCTACAAAGCCAACAGATTCGATGTCAAAGGAAAGAAGATACTGGAAAGCAATGAGAAATACTATGCCTCAGATACCGGAATAAGGAATATGATGCTCGGCTGGTCGCATGGAATGGACATCGGAAGACTGATCGAGAATGTTGTCTATCTTGAACTTATAAGAAGAGGATACGAGGTCGTCGTAGGAAATTACAGGGACTGGGAGATAGACTTCACGGCATCTAAGATGGGCGATGTGGAGTACTATCAGGTCGCACAGAGCATTATGGATCCATCAACAGCGGAAAGAGAGGCAAGATCCCTTGACGCAGTGAAAGACAACTATCCAAAGACCATATTATCCATGGATCGCGTGAAGATGGATCCCGGGAAGGGGATACGGCACGTTAATGTCATCGATTGGCTGCTCGGACAGTGATAGTTCTGCCTTCCTCTCAGACCATAACTGTAATCACATTGAAAATGTGCCGGTTTGTCACTTCCATGCATATCTTGCATCTTTGTAGCTGCCGATCTTCTCGATCTTGCCTTGTTTCTGAAACTTTGCCAATTTCGCTTCGATCGTCGTCCGGCTGATATCAGGAAGAAGCTCTTCTATCTCTTTCTTCGAGATCGGCCCGATACTGTTCTTTATTATTGCCTCTATGCGGTTGCCTTTGTTCGCTTTTTTATCTCCGACCACGTCAAACCTTCTGTCGAGCTCTTTGCAGCATGCGAACAGAGTGAGAATGAAGTTCTCTATGAATGGGATGTAATCATTGCTGTTCGTGTGCCAGCCGTCCGATGATCTTCTCAGTGATTCATAGTATCTTTCCTTGGATTCGTTGATCTGTCCTTCGAATGATATGTACTTGCCTGTGTCAATACCGTTCTTGTACATCAGAAGAAGGGTCAGGAGTCTGGACATCCTCCCGTTGCCGTCTGAGAACGGATGTATGCACAGGAAATCCAAAATAAAACATGGTATGAGGATCAGCGGATCTATTCCCGCATCGCCTCTAGGAGGTAACGGCCCCAAGGGGCCGGGTTCGTAACGCGAGCCACTCGGTCACCGGCATCATTGCCATTGGTTTCGATCGACAATGGACCGATGACGAACTTGATCCGGACGTGCCGGCGTTTGGCTCGCATTTGTGCTCACCTCCCAACCGGGTCGGTTCCGGGTCCGCCGGGATAGAAAGTGCGGCGAACCCGAACTTCCCAACAACCAGTCATATGTTGACCTATAAGACAATAATTAAGGCAGAAAGACAGTTATACAACGTTTCTTCGCAGTATGTGGAATCTTAACCTACTTATCTGATTCAGACCATACTGCACAGAGGAAAGCAGAGAACATGAATTGGGAGCCATGGTCAGGTTGTTACAAGGTAAGCGATGGCTGCACTTATTGCTATTTTTACGGACCGTACTCCAAACGCTATGGTCAGAACACGGTGCAGAAGACAGGAGAGTTCGATAAACCGATCGCTAAGACCGCCAAAGGCACGCCCAAGATCCAGGGAGGGAAGATAGTGGCCACTTGCTTTGCCAGCGATTTCTTCATCAAGGAAGCGGATGAGTGGCGCGCAGAAGCATGGGAGATGATCAGACAGCGCCCCGATCTGGATTTTCTGATCCTGACCAAACGCATAGAGCGTTTTCCTGTATCTCTTCCACCTGACTGGGGAGACGGCTACGATAACGTGAACATCGGGTGCACGGTCGAGAATCAGTCTCTGGCGGATCAAAGGCTGCCGCTGTTCCTCTCATATCCGATCAAACGGCGTTTCGTGGCCTGCGCACCGCTGCTGGAGAGAATAGATCTGTCATCTTACCTCAGCGGGATCGAACATGTCACCGTCGGCGGCGAGACCGGCCGCGAGGCCAGGGTCTGCGATCATGATTGGGTTATGGATATCAGGGAGCAATGCTTAGCCGCCGGAGTAACATTCTGGTTCAAGAACACAGGTTCGTTCTTCAGGCGGGAAGGGGTTGTTCAAAAGGTCAATCCATTCAAAGAAACCACTCTCGCAAAAGAACTGGATCTCAATATCCTTAACGGCAAAAAATTGTTTTGATGTGTATTGGTTTTCACTCAAAAATATATAAGAACAATCACTTTTCTATACCAGAGGAAGGAGTGAAATGAGATATTCTGGCACTTTGTTATCTGTAAGCGACGTAAAAGCATCAAGGAAATTCTATGAGGACCTATTCGGACTGGAGGTGTTCCAAGATTACGGTAAGAACATCTC
>JAIRQG010000119.1 GCA_031256615.1 Candidatus Methanoplasma sp.
GTCTCAGATATTATCTGACCTACCGTGTCGGCATCCCAGTTGGCATCATTCATCTTTTCCACCAGCTTCTGGAAGAACGCTTTGTCGCCCATTGTAAGATTTATTCCCTGCGGGATGGCGGGATATACGAAGAATTTCACTTGATCGGGAGCAAATCCATTGAGCCAGAATTTTGCACAATCTACTCTTTTCCTGAGCCTTTTGATGTCCTCTTCGGTCGCTTCGCTGACGTCGACGGTCCTGCTCAGTATCTCAAGCACACTTTCAAATGAGTCTGTCATCTGCACAACGTTGACAAGGTGTCTGTACGGAACCTGCAGAGGCAGTTCCTTGGGGATGCGGTTGTGTTGCGCTATCTCATATGCGCGGACCGAGTTCTCTTCTATTTCGGTGTACTCGCCGGAGAAGAACATCCTTTCCATCCTGTCATATTCATCGGCCATGTCAAGGACCCCCATTCCGGGATCGTAATCAATTGCTTTGCTGGGATTCACCCTCAGGAAAAGATAGTTTACAAGTTCGGGAGGGGTCATATTGATCGCGTCCTCCCCTGTAATGGATGATCCGGTGGACTTATGCATCTGACCTACGCCTTTCAGCTGAACGAACTCGTAGGGGATCGGGTACGGCGCTTTACAGCCGTATATCTCCTCGGCGATCTTCTTGCCTGTGTCATATGATCCTCCTGCCGCGGCGTGGTCCTTGCCGTAAGGTTCGGCCGAAGTTCCGAAGATCATCCATTTTGCCGGCCACTCCAGCCTCCATGTGAGCTTTCCGTCCCATTTTGTAATGTCAGCCGTGCCGTGATATCCGCACGTGCACTTGTATTCCACCGTAGGGTAGGAATATGTCTCGAATAGCGGGTTAGTGAATCTTCCGCATGATTTGCACAATGGGTTGTACGGAGTGTAGTCTTCTTTTTCTTCTCTACCGGACACCTCATGGAGTATCTTGATGATCTCCTTCCTTCTTTTGAAACAGATGTCTATGGCCTCGGCGAAAACTCCTTTCTCATACAGTTCATGCGTCCACATCACTTCACAGTTCACATTCAGAGTTTTGACCGCATCCAAGAAAGGCTGTGCAAAGTGGTGTGCAAAATTGTCATGATTACCGCACGGGCAGGGTATCATCGAAAGGGGTTTTTTCAAATGTTCATCATATGATTTGGGCAGGAAATCAGAGCGTTTTCTCAGAGAATCGGCTGAATCTATCATGTAGATCATTCGTACATCTTTGCCCAACCCTTCTATCGCGCTCCTCACCGATTCTCCGGTTATGGCTTCCCTCAGGCTCCCTACATGGATTATGCCTGAAGGGCTGATGCCTGTTGCGATCAATGGCTTCTCACAGGTATCGGCGATCTCTTTTGCTATCACATCTGCCCAATGCATTATACCACGGCTTGTAACATACCAAATATAAAAGAGATTTTCGGTCGTCTGACCCGTTGCATATTCACACTTACGGAAAAAACATTACTTTCTGCATATTCAGAAGCCATTTGCGGAGCATCTTGCCCCAGCTTGGCGCAGTCTTTCGATACAATTGCCGCGCGATCGGTTCTGTGGCGAGCTGAATCACGTCAATCTTCACGGCTTCGGCGAAGAATGTCTTCTCAGCATCTGAGGTTGCGGGGTTTCTTTGTGCGGCAAAGTTCCTTCCCAGCACGTTAGTTATTTATATCTATTCTTAATTCCTTTATCGATGGCAAAGAAGAACGAAGGCGGTTTTGCATCATCTGCCGGTCTCATGAGATACTTCGATACCGAAGATGACAGAGGACTTAAGATCAACCCCAGGTTTGTGATCGGCTTCGCCATAGCTTTCACGGCGCTGATATTGGTCTTGCCCATATTTTTCCCGGTTTGAACAGCTCTGATGTTCGCCACGCAGATGCACGTTAGGTTCACTTAAGCGATCTTGCAGTGCGGATATTTCTTTGCGAACGCCCACGCAAAGATCGGAGGCGCTATGATGGTTGTAGTGACAGCCATTATTATCACCGCTCCGTAGAGCTCCGAGGACATTGCGCCGGTGGCAAGACCGATCGCCGCAACGATTATTCCGACCTCGCCCCTCGGCACCATGCCGAATCCGATGATGTTCCTGGATTCTTTTGAAAGACTCTTATCTCCCAGCCTTGCTCCTATGCTGCATCCGAAATATTTCGTCGCTATCGCTACCAGTATCACGACCACCGCCAGCGATGCCGCGGATACACTGGCAAGACTGCCTAGATCCACCTTCATACCCACATTCAGGAAAAAGAAGGATATGAAGAGCGTGGTGATGGGTTCTATCCTTTCTCCGAGATTCCATTCATGTGCATACTCCGCAAGCAGCATTCCGCCCAGGAATGCGCCGATTATCGCCGCCAGCCCTATCATATCGGCTAGCCATGAGAATCCGAGACAGACCACTATCGCAAGAATTAAAGCGTTGACGCCTAGACCTGACCCTTTGTTCTTTGCAGGCCTGCTTTCCTTTCTTTTTCTGAAATATTCGTATATCTTCGGAACGACCCACAGCGCAGCCGCGATGGATACTGCTACGAAAACAATGGCCTCGGTGGCGATCAGAGCTATGTTCGATACGGACATCTCCCCGTACGATGTCATACCCACAACAATAGCAAGGATCACCATCCCTTCCACATCATCGATGACGGCCGCACCGATGATTATCTTTGCCTCCTTTGTGTCCAGGACCTTCATGTCTTTGATCACGCGTGCGGTAATGCCCACGCTTGTCGCAACCAATGCCGCGCCGAGGAACAAAGCATGGTGGATGTTCCCGTCATACGCTATCATCAGCACGAAGCCTGCTGCGAGAGGGACCAATACTCCTATGGTCGCAACTGTCATTGCCGCTTTTCCGACCGACAGCAATTCTCTGGCCTTTGTTTCCAGCCCTATCGAGAAGAGTAGGAACACCACTCCCAATTCGGCGAATAGTGTCAAAATATCATAATTTTGGCTCGGATCGTTTCCCATATCGATACCCAGCATACCTAAGAATGACCAATCGCCTATGACCAGATTCGCGATAATGACTCCTACGATTATCTCCCCGATCAGTCCGGGGATCCCGAAGTGGGTAAAGATCTTGGAACCTATTGCTGCCAGAACAAACAGCACCACCAACATCAGGAGTATGGAGCCAAAATCCATGGGGCGGAGATACAGTTCAACATTTATAACGATAGTTTCCAGCTCTATGGATGTGCGCGGTTTGTTTCCGGCAGCGTCTGAGCGGAAGCAAAATAAATCAGATTAAAGAGTTTGTGAAATAGGTTTAATCGACTCTGAATATGCCGTACGGATCCGGTTTGGCAGAAGATTTCCTTCCTCCCGATACAGAGGGTGCCGCGCATGGTGCACTATCTGCTTTGATCGGCGCTTTCATAGGCCTGAATATGCAGTCATATACCTCAAGCCCGTCATCGGGAATGATCCTCTCCCAACCCTGAGAAAGATCGCGGATAAGACCGTCGCTCATGCGCAGACTGGGAATTGTTATCTTCATTATGTCTGCGACCTCGTCGAATATCTCCACCTGTGCCGGTACATCGGAGACCGTTTCCGAACATTTCTCCGCAACCGTTTCGCACACCGTCTCTGCCGTCGGTCCTGTCTCTTCCGGAGCGGGTATGCTCAGGATGTCCGTAGACTGAAGAAGCATGACCTCAGCGGTCGGAGCGGCTTCGGATGTTACAGCAATCTCGGTCTCCATAGACATCACGCCTACGAAAGAAGGAGGTCCGCTCTCTTCTTTATCATCTGCTTTCGCGAAATCGATCGGTTTGTGGGCATCCACATACAGTCCTGCGGGGACCTCTGTGATCAACGCCTCCTCAACGGGTGCCTCTTGCACTTCGTATATCGGCTCCTCTGCCTTCACTTCGACAGGAACCTCCTCCAACACGAGTTCAGGTTCTTCTATCTTGGCTTCGACCGGAATCTCCTGGGTATCGCATTCAGGTTCCTCTATCTTCACTTCAGCGTGAGCCTCTTCCAATTCAAACTCCGGTTCTTCTATCTTCACTTCGACAGGAACCTCCTGGGTATCGCATTCAGGTTCCTCTATCTTCACTTCGACTGGGATCTCCTGGATCTCATATTCGGGTTCTTCCGTCTTCACTTCGACTGGGATCTCCTGCAGCTCAAGCTCCGGTTCTTCCGTCTTCACTTCGACTGTAATGTCCTGGATATCACATTCGGGTTCTTCCGCCTTCGCTTCGACTGGGATCTCCTGCAGCTCAAGCTCCGGTTCTTCCGTCTTCACTTCGACTGTAATGTCCTGGATATCGTGTTCGGGTTCCTCTGTTTTCGCTTCGGCTATAATGTCCTGGATATCACATTCAGACTCTTCTGCTGTTGTTTTGATTGTAATGTCTTGGATATTGTATTCAGGTTCCTCTGTTTTCATTTCAGCGAGAACATCCTGGATCTCACCATGATCTTCTTTTTCTGCTTCAAGAGGGGACTCCTGAATCTCGTATTCGGGTTCCTCTCTATATCCCGCGAAAGACACTTTCGGCTCCTCGATCTTAATTATTGCCGGGATATCCTGCAACTCATATTCGGGTTCCTCTCTGTATCCCGCGAATGACATCGCCGGTTCCTTTGCGACCGCCCCTGCAGAAGAAGTTACCACCGCTTCTTTTACAACGGCCTTGAATGATTCTTCTACCACGGGTTCGTAAACTTCCTGGTAGTTCGGTTTGAAGAGCGCCGGGGCATCTTTGATCTCAGCCTCGAAGGAATCGTTCTTCTTGATTATTACTTCATTGAAGTCTATCTCCTCGAGCTTATCCCTTCTGCATGCGTTGGAGAATATATCTGCCGGCTGAGTGTATATTACCGGTTCCGGCTCCGCTTCGGACCTTATCGGTACATCGACATGCCCTGCGCGTTTACCGGCACTGACGAAACTGCCTCCGGCCATTCTCACCATCTTCGGTTCCTCATCGTCGAAGAATGCCGATTCCGGCTGAATCGTGACGTAGACATCTTGTTTCTCGGGCGAGTTATAAACAACATACCCTTCCCGATTTAGCTGTCTCACTGCAGGAGATATTATCACTTCCTGCGGTTTGACAGTTCTCCCCGGAGTTACCACTGTGTTGTTCGACACGGTAAATGCGGGGTGTCGTTGCTTGACGTCCATCTGCTTTACTTCTGCCTGTTTAGCGCTCTTGCTCTGCTCGCTGCTTAGCATGCGCTTGAAAAAGCCTTTTTGAAGGCTACCGTTCTTATTGCTTGAGTTATCACTCATGCTGCATCCCATCCGGTAAAGTATAAGATGTGCCTCATATTAAAAGTTATAGTCGCACCTTAACTCTTTACGAAGGTGACGTAGTCAGCTTTCCCAATTGAATGTATCTCTTTGAGCATTGAGGATATCTTTCCGGCTTCGCCGGAGACAACCATGACCTCCAAGCATTTGTGATCTTTCAGATGAGAATGGAGCTGCGTCTTTATCTCGTTCTCATGTTTTGCCTGTATCAGATTCATCCATGGGTCGCTGTGGTCCTTTTTAACTATTATCAGCACACCCTCGACAGTGCCTTCCATGCCTTCGATCACCTGGGCTTCCGCCTTTGCCGCGTTTATCGCCCTTCTCACCGCCTCGCTCCTTCCTTTCAGGCCGAATCTTCTTTGTATGTCTTCGAGCGCTTCGGCGCTCTCCTCGCTCAGAGAAATGCTCACTATCACCATATGCCGGCACCTTGTTAATATTCAGAAGATAAGCTGGGTAAAGTTAATAACTTTATCATAATATTTTAATAAAGTCTGGTCATCTTTCACTCAATGGACATTACGCTCTCATTCCTGATCTGCACTGCGGCATTGCTCATAATTTCCGTTGTCGGTGCTTATTTCCCGATGGCCGTCCGGGCCACTGATAACCAAATGCACCTGATGATCGCTTTCAGCGCGGGAGTGTTCGTGGGGACACTGTTCCTCATACTCCTGCCGGAGGCCTTCCATGAGAGTCTGTCAGGCGGATACAATGAGATGGACGTCATGTATCTGGTGCTTGCAGGTTTCCTAGTGATGTTCGTGGTGGATTTCCTTCTTAAACATTACAGGAAATCGGAATGTGACTGCGAAGAATGCCAAGATTACCACTCGCATGAGGTAACATCCCTTTCCGCGTTCATCGGCCTGTCCATACACGGATGCCTGGACGGGCTGGCGCTTGCCGCAGCTTTCCTGATCGGGGAGACCGTGGGTTTCATGATCCTGGTCGCTCTGTGCATCCACAAAGGAGTGGAAGTGTTCTCGCTCTCATCCACTTTCTTACTGGCAGGCAACAGAAAGAGATCCCGCATCTACATGACGGCATTCTGCCTTATCACTCCGGTCACGGCATTGATCTCATATTTCATCATCGGAGGGGTCGAGAGCAACATTACGGGCCTGGCGTTCGCACTCTCAGCGGGTGTGTTCATGTTCGTCACGATGCTGCACATGATACCGGAGGCCTTCCACAGGAAGAACATTAACATAAGATCGCTGGCGTTCCTGTTGCTAGGTTTGTTCATCGTGGTATGCGTAGTGATCCTCACTGGACAGCACGTGCATTGAGATTTGTCTGCCGGCGGACGGAGGATAGCGATCTGCAGCGGGATTCTGCGTTTTTTTGAGTGCATTTCTGCTTATTTGCCTGTTAATTTTGATGTAAAAAGCGATCTTTGCATGGATATATATAAATTTATAGACATCTATTTCATCTATTTCGACATTTGACGTACATCATAACCGACATATTTATAAACCATATGCAAATCTGGCAGATTATGGTTGATAATATATCATCACCAGCAAGCATGATCGCCAACCCAGCACCGCTTGGGCTTCTGGCGTTCGGAATGACGACCGTATTGTTGAACCTGCACAATCTCGGGTTGTACGGGTTAGACTCAACCATTCTCACCATGGGAATATTCTACGGCGGACTAGCTCAGGTAGTCGCGGGAATATTCGAATTCAAAAAGGGCAACACATTCGGAGCGACCGCTTTCACATCCTATGGTCTATTCTGGCTCACATTCGTGGCCATAAACGCAGGATGGGTACCGGCAAGCTCAGACAATATAGCGCTCGGCGCGTACTTCGCGATCTGGGGGGTCCTCACGCTGTTCCTTTTCATAGGGACGCTGAAGGGCAACCGTGCATTGCAGGTGGTCTTCCTGACCCTTGCAATGCTGTTCTTCCTGGTTGCGATCAAGGATGCGACGGGGATGTCCGACATAGCGTACATCGCGGGGGCTGTGGGAGTACTGTGCGGAAGCGCAGCGATATACACAGCATTCGGCGAGGTTTTGAACGAACAGTATGGAAAGACCCTGCTGCCACTGGGATGAAAATCCCAAAAACCATTTCAAAACTTTTTTTATAATATTTTTCTTCTTTTCGATTTTACGATATGTTTCTTCGTCTCCGTTGGGTGTGAAGCTTTAAGTAGCACGAATTTTAATGTAGTGTTACTGAATCACTATTCAAAATTGAGGTAAAAATGAATAATAATAAAATGGTCGCTATCGCCGCAGTGGTTATCGTTGTGCTCGCCGGGATAGGCATCGCATATATGCTGACTGACAATGACAGCTCGGACGGCGACACTATCACTGATGCTAGGGGGAGGAAGGTCGCAGTACCCGATGAGATCAATTCCATATTAGCAATAAAATCATGCTCGCTGCAGCTGGTATCTTTCTTTGACGCTATTGACAAGGTCACATGCCTTGACATAAATGAAAGTTTTACTGACCGTAATCGGACGCACACATACATAATGGGGGACTTTTTAAAAGGAAAGAATCTGCCGCGTGTTGATCCAAATGATGCGGAACAGGTCATCGCGAAAGACGTTGACATTGTGATCTCATCCACTGTTGATATTTCCAAACTCAATGAGGAACAAACAAAATACGGCGTTCCCGTCTTTGCGATAAACGCCGATGTAGAGTTTGATTCGCCCATCATGTACGACCAGTTGCGCCTGCTCGGGAAACTGTTCGGAGAAGAAGAACGTGCGCAGGAAATTATCGACGGTATAAAGTCCATGATCAGCGACATCTATGACAATGTCGACCCTGTCGGTGGGGTCAAAGGTTATGCCTGCGGTATGAATTTCTTCGGCATGGGAAGCGTGCAGTTCCTGAGAACATCCGGAGATTACCTGCCGTTCAAATATTCAAAGCTTGAAAACGTATCTGCATCGAACCCGGCCGGGGTCGGCGGACAGCCCTACGACACAAGCCTGGAAACGGTCATTAAGAATAACCCGCAGTTGATATTCGTCGACGGCATGGGATCAGAAAATGTAAAGAAGTACATCGAAGATAACAAAGGAACGCTTCAGATGATCGATGCCGTTACTAACAAGGCCATCTACAAGATAATGGTCTACAAGAACTGGGGAACGAACTGGGTCAATCAATTGATAAACGTGTATTATGTTGCAAGCATCGTACATGTAGGCGAGTTCGATTGGACATTCGGGGACAAGGCGAATGAGATAATCCAGCTGTTCTACCCGGGAACGGCGGTGACATACTCCGACCTTGCGAATGCACAGACAGGCGGGGGATGCGGCCTCGTTTTTGAGGCTCCTCGTTAAACTTCTTTTTTCAAAACCTTTTTTAATACCATTACAAAGGTGATCGCTGCGCACGACAGAACCATAGTTGACCGAGACTCCGATGAATTATATGATCTTCATTCTGAAGATGATGGATCGTCTTCGGTTTTCAAAGAGTATAAGTCATA
>JAIRQG010000043.1 GCA_031256615.1 Candidatus Methanoplasma sp.
CTTCTTCGGAACGCCGGTGACCATCTTTGGCTGTGTGTACGCAAGTATGCGTACATCCTCGACATCGAGTCCCTCGTATCTTCCGAAGGACGATTCATCATGGTTGGCGGGTACATTCAATCTCTTTGAAAGAAGCGGGTCAACATCCTTTGCCCATACTTCTCCGGCCGTTTTGAGGCCTGTGATGCTGCTCTCATAGAATCTTACTGCAGCTACCTTCATCGGCGGTACCTCCACTACTGTGACCGGTACCTGAAGCTCCATGCCGGCTGTCGTGCTCTTGGCCCTTTTGTCGACGATGAACGCATGCGTCATCCCGACCTTGTACCCTGCGAAGCCCTGTATCTTCGGCGCTCCGCCTATCTCAGGCCACGAGTCCAGCCTTGGGGTCTGCGACTGTGCTCTCTTCCTAGGGCCGAATGCCCTGGATCCTCTCTTTGGACGTCTCCTCTGTGACATTTATTCACATTCCTGCGAGGGTGTCTTCGCTAACCTCGCGCCTTATTGACGAACGCGTCTTGATGTCAGACCGTAACGCCATATTCATCTCGAGAACTCGACATGAGTGAACTCGGGTTGCTCAAGGCATTGCCCGTTGCGTGTGGTCAGACATACAGCATGTCCAATCTAAGAATGGTATAATAGTCATATATTTAAAGACTACTGGTAAAATGATGAACAAAATCATGAACTTTTCTTATAATAGAAAGAAAACGACCGCCGAGAGAACATGTATCCCGGCATTTTTTGAAGTTAATTTGCATTTTACTTACGTACCCGCATCACACCTGACTTGTGCTAACACTCTGCTTTTGAGTGACCCCCAGTTTCATTTCTCTTATCCCGGAATAAAACTCCCGCCTCCATTCAAGTTACGCTCCAGCACTGGATAATCGCTTATGAACTCTATCAATCAAATATCATACGCTAAAAAAATTCTATATAGCCAGCATATATATTATATATTATCCATATGTTTTTACTTCCAAGAATAACTGGTCGAGCGACAATAATAAATCAAGGAGTTTCACACTTAGGATCTTGGCTAAAAATCACATCTTTTCCGCAAAGGATTGATCAAAAACCTTGCAAAAAACAGGACGGCGCATCGTTATCGGACACAGTAAAACATTGATGACCTCTGGGTCCATTCGCAAATATATGTATGGATTCCGAGTCTGTCGGAGCCCCGTATCGCAGCGGATGACCTGGATATGATGTTTTTTTACTATAACAAAATAACACTTAGGATACAAAGTCTTAAAACCAACATGTGCGATATCGCAAATCATCAGACCAGTTGTAATTGGTCGCATGCAGCATCCTGAATCGATCCAAACGATCGATAAAGAATGATTTCTCTGAGTTTTTCAGCTTTTCCAATATGATGGTGCAATTGTAATTAGTTTAGATTATATATTTGCAAAGACATACTCACTTGCTGGGTGGTAGAATAGGTCAGCGAGGTCCGAAGAATTCATTCACAAATGTTACGTGTACCAACAGTAAATGTGACATGTACGGCAAGACCGGCAACGGTAACGTCATTGCCAACGGCACATACAAAACAAAAAGCGGCACTATAAGGAAGTACATCTGCAAACGCTGCGGCACCGTTTTCAATGACAGGACCGGGACCGCAGTATACGGCCTCAGAACAAGTGACGAAATTGTCATGAAGGCATTGAAGCTCGCGGTCAGCGGAATGAGCATACGCGCAATATCAAGGGATCTGAATGTGAATCAGGAGACCATACGCAGATGGCTTGAGCGCGCTGCAGACCACTCAGGTGATCTGGAGACCGTCCTGATAAAGAAAGCAAAGGTCACAAAGGCGGAGCTCGATGAGATGTGGGCGTTCGTTCATAATAAGGATTACCGGGGATGGACGGCTTCCCGGGCCGCGAAACCTTAATCCGAACGGCGTCGACTCGTCTGGCAGCATCTCGCACGGAAGGCCTCGCGTTTCTTTCTCTTTGCAGGACATTACAGCATATACGGGCCCGCAGTTCCCATCATCTTTGCGGCCGTTAACTGGAAGTTCTTTATGTATACTGTTTAAATAACTAAACCAACGTGCGGAACCTGGTGATTTCAAGATGAAGAAGATGAAAGCTTCAGACCGATCTATGGCGATGGACTATGCTATACGCGAAGTAACAGTTCCTGCCGCCGCTGCCGCCAAAAGGGGCATGAAGCTTTACAGTTTCAACATCGGCGACCCAAACAAGTGGGATTTCGAAACACCTGATTATTTCAAGACAGCGCTGAGGAACGCGGTCGACAATACAGATAACGGGTACGGCGATTCTCAGGGCGACATGTCGCTCAGAGAAGCGATCGTCAAGAGAGAATTCGAGAAACACGGCGCGAGGATAACAGCAGACCGTGTTTATGTCACAAGCGGAGTCAGCGAGGGGATCAACGTTCTCATGGCGACCCTTCTGGAGCCGGGCGACGAGGTCCTTCTTCCGGGTCCGGGCTACCCTTCATATGCCCAATACATAGGGTTCTACGGCGGTAAGACAGTATCCTACAGACAAATGGAAGAAGAGGACTGGAAACCCGATGTTGATATGATCCGCAAGAAGATAACCGACAGGACCAGAGCGATCGTTGTCATCAACCCCAACAACCCGACATCCGCAGTATATGACGAGAAGACCATCAGAGAAATAGGGGACATCGCTGCGGAATGCGGTATACCGATGGTCTCCGACGAAATATATGATAAACTTGTCTTTGACGGGGAATTCTTCTCTGCGTCAAGGCTGCCGTCGGATGTGCCCAGGGTCATCTTCAACGGTTTCTCCAAAGTGAACCTGATGCCCGGATGGAGAGAAGGATATTGCTACTTCATGTACGAGGGCGGCTTCATGGACGAGATCAGAGAAGGGATGATGAAACAATTACGCACGAGGATATGTCCAAATGTACCCTGCCAGGAAGCGGCAAGGGCATCCCTGCAGGGCCCTCAGGATTACATTGTGGAAATGAACAGAAAGCTGAAGGAAAGAGGAGACTTCTCATACAAAAGACTGAATGAGATCCCGGGGATAACCACCAACAAAGCAAAAGGCGCTTTCTATATGTTCCCGAAGGTCGAACTGTTCGACTGGAAGACCGACAAGGATTTCGTAGTTGACCTGATCAATGAAGAGGGGGTTGTGTTCGTACATGGTTCCGGCTTCTCCGACGAATTCGGACAGGGCCACTTCAGAACGATCTTCCTTCCTCCGATGGGTGCCATCGAAGAGGCTTACAATAAGCTTGAGAAATTCATGAAAAGACACAGCAAATGATGTCAATGTTTTGACAGCAAGACTGCCAGCCTCATGATGCAAAGATATTATCCAAATATCATGATGTGCCTCTGGGATAACATGGACAACATAACGAAAAAAGTAAAGGAAGAGATCGAACGGGGATGGATCGGCCCGGATAAAAGTTGTCCGTATCATCCGTGCCATTTCACCGGTCAGGACTGCACGTTCTGTTTTTGTCCTTTCTATCCATGCATGGATGAAGATACGGGAACGTTCATAAGATCCAAAAAGGGCTCTGACATCTGGAACTGCACATACTGCCTTTTCATGCACAGACCGGAAGTAGGGAAATTCGTCATGTCCGAAATAAAAAGGATGAACATAACAGATCCGAAGGACCCGAGGGTCAAAAGCATACGCGCGGAAGCAAAAGCAAGATTCCACAAGGAAGGAAGGACGAT
>JAIRQG010000046.1 GCA_031256615.1 Candidatus Methanoplasma sp.
GAGATGCGTCGTTGAAAACAACGGACGCCTCCTCTTCCCTGCTGACAATGTATCCGGGAACGGTGACCCTGTGGCCGTTGATGTGTATGTGGCCATGCGTGATCATTTGCCTTGCCTGCTTTATTGTCGACGACAGTCCCTTTTCGTAAACTACCGTCTGAAGCCTTCTTGCGAGAATATCGTTCTCCGAAAGGATAAGGATGTCGTTCAGGTCCGAGCCTGTGACCGGCAGCAGACCCATGCGCGAACACTTCTTGATGAGCGCGTCCGTCTCGATCTTTGCCTGTGCGTCCCCTCCTCTGAGGCGGGCCTGCAGCTCTCTGGACTGTTTCCTGAAGTTCCTCAGGATGGTCTGTGCCTTCCATACTTCTGTCTTGTTCTTGAGACCGAACTCGCGGACGATCTCCACTTCTCTCTTTATCCTCTCTCCCTGCCACGGGTGAGAAGGGGTGTCATAAGACCTGCGTGAGAATTTTGGATCTCCCATTCATACCACCTCAGGATGATTTCCTCTGGACACCGATCGTAAGCCCTTTCCTTCCATTGGAACGGGTCCTCTGACCTCTGACCTTGTGTCTGGTCTCGTGCCTTATTCCGCGGTAACAGCGGATCATCTTCATTCTGTTCACGTCATCTTTCTGGATGATATCCAGTTCGTTTCCGATCAGGTGCATGTCGGCTCCGGTCTCATAGTCCATCTGCCTGTTGACCGCCCAGTGGGGTGCATATTCGTAATAGGTCAGAACCAGGTTCTCAAGTTCTTTGACCTTCTCATACGGAAGCGTTCCTATTTTCGCTGTCGGTGCGACGTTCGCTTTCTTCACAACTATCTGTGATACTCTTTTTCCTACGCCTTTGATGCTCTGAAGCCCGATGACAGTCCTCTTGTGACCGTCGATATCGCTGTTGGCGATACGAACTATGAAGTTGAAGTTCTCGTCTTCAGTCTCCGGCGCATCCTTCTTTGGTTTCGCCATATTCATTCCTCCGTAAATGTTCCCCTTGGGGATGTACTCAAGCGCCTTGTCCTTCAGGACGCGCTCTCAGTATTCGTCAGAAGACGGGTCCTGAGTTTACGTTGGTGTTGGGATTATCTCCTCCTTATTAAAGGTTATTATAAAGAAGTCTTCCGGCGCAATGATTAATACGCCAAATGCAAATCCTTATGCCATGACGGTCAAAGACGACGTCCTTAACGTAATGAAGAAGAAAGGCAAACCGATGAATGCGGGGGAAGTTGAAAAAGAACTCGGTGCCGACAGGAAGGAGATCGATAAAGCTTTCAAGGAACTGAAAGCGGAGGGACTGATAGCCTCCCCCGTACGCTGTAAATGGGAGCCGGTCAAGAAGTGATCTAAACACTTTTTTCTTTACTCCTCCGGTTCCGGAGGGATCATATCTTACTGTGTCCGGAGCACAGCCTCGCTCCCATCTCGAAGGCTTTTCTGCAATCCTCCGGGAACTTTTCCGCCTTTACCGCTGCTTTATGTTTTTCGTTGAAGTTGGATGCGGCGTATTTCGAATAGTCATCAAACTGATAATTATCAGCTGACACAACATACTCGGAAATGCCGTTCAGACGGTGCATCAGGCTCGCGTTGGATTCGAAGATGTACTTGTAGCCTATCGATTCGACCGCATCGTGGGGCACTCCCATGGTGTAAATGAAGCCTGTGGAGATCTTGCCTTTGAAGTTGGTGCGGCTCGGCGAATCATATGAAACATTCATGAACAGCAGGCGTTCCAGGAACGATTTCATTTCGCCCGTTATATTTCCGATGTATATTGGAGAACCGAACAGCAGCACGTCGCTCGCCATCGCTTTTTCCAGCACTTCCGTGAGGCCGTCCTTCATGGCGCACTGCCCTGTGAAGCCGCTGTCCTTTCTTTTGCAGAAGAAGCAGCTGGTGCACCCCCTGAAATTCAGATCGTAAAGGTGGACCATTTCGGTCTCCGCACCGACTGATTCTGCCCCTTTGAGGGCATTCTCCAACAGTGTGGCAGTATTCCAATTCTTTCTCGGACTTCCGTTGATCGCTATCGCTTTCATTGTTGTGGCCTCCCCGCATTAAACAGCCCGTTTACTGTTCACGATAACGTCAGGACATAGGCAGATTTATATCCTGGGTTCAGCGGCGGACGTATTTGATATGCATATCTGGACGCAAGAGCATTCAGGACATTCATCATAAAACGCAAGAGTGGACAGGGCGAGATTTGAACTCGCGGCCTCTACCATGCCAAGGTAGCGATCTTCCAACTGATCTACCTGCCCGTTGTCTCTCGGAATGAAGAGCCATTATTAAAGATTTGGCTTATCTGACAGCCGTGGAACTCAGCACAGATGTGAAACAAAAAGGTGTTTAAAAAATAGTTTGCAGAGAGATGTCAGCGGAAATCTTTCCATTTCTTTCCTTTGATCACTTCGTTCGCCGTGTTCACCGTTATCAGCGGTGATTTTGTGTATATTGCATTGTCGAACGTTCCGACGAAATGCTCGGATACAGCCGCACCGCCGCATGCGACCGGCACTTTCGGAAGTTTCTTTTCCAAAAGTTTCGCCGTTTCCACGAGCCCCGGTTTCGTGGTGCTCATCAGAGTGGAACCGCAGACCATATGCACTTTTTCTTTCTCCGCTGTTTCTGCCACCTTCGATGCGGGGACGTCCCTTCCCATGTCCACCACCTGGTACCCGTTGGCCCGCATGATCGCTGCCACGATATTCTTTCCGATATCGTGAAGGTCTCCTTCTGCAACAAAAGAGATCACTTTCCCCTTCATCGGTATGTCGCCCAGCTTCTCTTGGCACAATTCTATGCCTCCGAGCATCGCGGCATTGGACATCAATATCTCTGGAACGTATGCGTTCCCCTGATCATACATCTCGCATTGCACCTGTATCCCGGGCATCAATGCGTTGGACACCAGGTCCACCGGATCTTTTCCCTTTGAGATCATGTCCTTCGTCTGCCTGACCACATCCGCCTTCCTACCCTCAAGGACGGCTTTGGATATGCTCGAGTATGCCGCATCCTTGGAAAAGTGCGATTCCTCCAGGCTCTTCAGGGTGGTCGTTTTCTTGTCCGCCTCTCTGCATTCTCCCTGCTCGTATGACATCCCTTCTTTGATGAGCGCTTCATATCTTTTGGGATTTGTCAGACGGATTGTCTCTATCTTCTCGAACACGATATCAGAACGCATCGCCGTCACCTCCGAGTTCGATCTTCCTCTCCATCTTCATGCGCGCCCTTGCCACTCCTATAGCCCGGACGCAGTCCTCTGCGTTGTCCCAGTCGGGTATGGGGGTTTCCTTGCACGCTTTCACATATGCCTTAAGGTTTGCCAGCGGTGTTCCGAAAGAGACGTCGCATGCCGTTCCCACCACGTCAACGCCTTCCCTTATGCATTGGACAGTTCTGTCGTAAACCTGTTTCGGGGTCCCTCCCGGCATCAGGTCGATGACGTCAAGGCTTCCGAGGCAGGTCATCGCGTTGCCCAGCTGCTGGCGTACATACCACGCCGGCGGGGCGTCAAACGAGAAACAGTCCATGCCGCTCTCTTTGATGTGCGGCAGCAGTTTTTCGGTGTGTCCGCAGATGTGGAGTATCTTCGGGCAGCTCACGCTTTTGGCGAATTTCTTGTGGTACGGGAGAACGAACTCCTTGTACGTTTTCGGCGATATGAGGTCTCCGGATGCGGACGGGTCTGCGGGGAACAGGATGTGCGCCCCGTATGCCGTCTGCAGCCTTCCGTAAGCGATGCAGAAATCTGTCGCTGCGCTTATCGCGGCATGCGCCTTGTCCGGATCCATGACGGTCATCATCACCAGTTTCTCAACCCCCATTATGTGCCCCGCAACCGTGAAAGGTGCCGTGATCACAGGTATTATCGGGAGATCGCCTGCGTATCTTTTGCGGAGAATGTCTATCGCCCCCAGCACATATGGTATCCTTCCGGCGCTTTCCAGATCGTCAGGCCATGTGATGTCTTTCGGGTCCTTGTATGCAGGGCCCGTCACGGGAGGGCGGTCCGGTTTGTTCCAGTCCAGTTTGCATCCCAGGACCTCAGCCTCCAATGATATGTCAAACTGCGGTCTTGCCGCTTCTATTCCGCAGACCTCCCACGGTGCTGCGGCAAGGTCAGCCATGACCTTCGGGTCATTGTGTGCCTTCGGCCAGCTGGCCTTCGCATATTCCATCAGTTCCTTTGTGGTCTGGGCCAAAGGGTTGGCGGGCGGTACATAGTCCACTTTCCCTCCCAGCACGGCGGCGAGCGCACGTCTGGTAGGCGTCATCTCAACGGTCATTTTCTTTCCTCCTTTTTCCAATGTTTTGATTTCTTGTCTAAAGACAATTTAACACTTTTGTGCAGGTAGTTAAAACTTTGGACAATTGCTGGCCCCCCTGGGATTTCAGCGGAAACCGGATGGAGAATGCAGATGCAGAGGTCTCTGCGGGCGGGCTGCCGACGGTCAGCGCGAAAGAAAACAGGGCAACATTGACAATTATCGCACATCCGCAGCGGTTTGCGCCGCCTTTTTCCAAACCGAAAGAGGCTTTGCCTCCTGATCTTCGGCGGTTTCGCAACCTATTTCAGTGATCAAAAATCTCCGCCACCTCATTCTATATATATGTAATGACTTTGGTTACGCCATATGAATGCGATCGAAGTGTCCGGTCTGAAAAAGTACTTCGGTGACGTCAAAGCTGTGGACGACATCTCTTTCACCGTGGGTACCGGACAGCTCTTTGCTTTTCTCGGACCGAACGGTGCGGGGAAAAGCACCACGATTGACATGCTCTGCACATTCCTGAGACCGGACAGCGGAGAAGCACGGATATTCGGAAACGTGCTCGGAAAGGATGACAACAAGATCAGAGCCGACATAGGGGTCGTGTTCCAGAAAGGTACGATGGACCCTTTGCTGACAGTGAAAGAGAACCTGATGTTCAGAGGAAAATTGTACGGTTCTTCTTCGATCGAAGACAGACTTCAAAGGGCCATGGACGTTGTGGACATATCTGATATTGCAGACAAGAGATACGGTAAGCTCTCAGGGGGGCAGAAAAGGAGGACAGATGTCGCAAGGGCGCTGATAAGCACTCCAAAGCTCCTGTTCCTTGATGAGCCCACCACAGGCCTGGATCCTCAGACCAGACATAAGGTGTGGGAGATGATACTTGATCTAAAGAACAGGGAAGGAATGACCGTGTTCCTCACTACCCACTACATGGAGGAGGCAGCGGGAGCGGATTATGTCATGGTCATCGACAAGGGCCGTATCACCGCGGAAGGCACCCCCACCGAACTCAAGGAAAGGTTCAGTTCAGATGTGATGAAACTTGTGCCGAAGGACCTCTCTTCTTTATCCGAACTCCTGAGGTCGGACGGCGTGGACTTCTCGGTGGACGCGGGCGTGATAACGATACCGATCAATCATACCATCGAGTCCCTTCCCCTTATAGACCGCTACCGTGAGCACAGAGCCAATATCCAGATCCTCAACGGCACAGTGGACGATGCTTTCGTGAAGATAGTAGAGAAGGGAGGATTGGAATGACATCGAACATCACCCTCTTCGCTCTCCGGAACGTAAGGGTCTTCTTCCGAGACAGAGCGGCTGTGGTATACTCAATGTTCGCTGCGATCATAATCATCGCGCTGTATTTCTTATTCTTGGGCGACTCCATCGCGGACTCCATCCCCGATATGCCGAATGCCAGGATCATCGCCGACAGCTGGGCAATGGCCGGACTTCTGGCTGTAGTGCCTGTGACCTCGACCTTGGGCGCACTGGGACTGATGATCCAGGATAAAATATCAGGCTCTATACGGGACCTTTCTGTGTCCCCTTTGAGAACCCATGAGATAGTGGGCGGATATGTGTTCAGCACCTTTATCATCGGCATCGTGATGAGTTCAGTGGCACTCGTGTTCGCAGAAGCTTACATCCTGTCCAGCGGAGGATCCCTCCTAAACGCCACGGAGTTCGCGAAGGTGCTGGGTATAATGCTGCTGTCTGTTGTCTCCGGCAGCGCGGTAATGTTCGTAATAGCGCTTTTCGTTAACTCAAACAATGCCTTCTCGGCGGTAAACACGATCATCGGAGTAATGATAGGTTTTCTGATAGGAGCCTACATCCCGATCGGCTATCTGCCGTCGGGGATGGCTGCTGTGGCAAAGATCGTCCCAGCCACGCATTCCGCCTCTCTTTTCAGACAGGTCATGATGGAAAGGCCTATGGAGAATATGGCAAGCATGCCGCCAGAGGACATCCTGCAGTTCGAATTGGACATGGGAGTGAGGCTTGAGTGGGGAGACGGCCTTGTCTCGCCGACCATGAGCATCCTGGTCCTTGCCGCCGTCGGCGTGGCATTCTTTGTGTTTGCGACCCTGAAACTTTCGATCAAGCGCAAAGAGTGAGGAGACCGCTAAGAACTTGGCTTGAACGCCGATGGACCCAGGATGCGAACCAGTATATATTGTAATGCCCTTAAATATCCGGAGATTGGATCATGCCCAGACCGACAACGAAGGACGAACTCATCAGCGCCGCAAATGAACAATTCGATAAAATGTGGAAGCTGATCGATTCCATGACGGAAGAGGCGCAAAATGCAGCGTTCTGTTTCGACAGCAGCGGTAAGAAAGAGGCGCATTGGGCGCGTGACAAAAATCTCAGGGATGTGCTTATTCACCTCTACGAATGGCATCAGATGATCAAAAGATGGTATGATGAGGGCACTGTGAAAGGAGGTATGCCTGCGGTACCGGGAGAAGGCTACACGTGGAT
>JAIRQG010000094.1 GCA_031256615.1 Candidatus Methanoplasma sp.
GGTCGCGGGTTCATAGACCGCACCGCATTTTTTGCATACGGGCTTGTCCGCATCCACCACGTTGCCGCATTTGCAGATGAACGTGTTGTCCCTTCTCGGTATCCCTGCGCCGCATGAACATATGTTCCCCTTAAGAAACCTTCCGCAGACGGGGCACCTGTTCCTCTCGGGCTCCCTGACATCCATGTCTTCATATTTCCCGCCGCAGTAGGGGCAGGAGCCTGTCGGCTTTGCACAGGCGTCATGGAAGATCTTGCCGCAGAAACACATTGCGACCGGGTCGTTGTCGATCTTACCGTAGCAAATATCGCACTTTTTTTCGTCCTCCCCCTCATCCAAAAAAGTAGTAGATTCTTTCTTCGATCTTCCCAAGAGCTTATTGCGGACGTCATATTTTGCACCGATGTAACCTTGGATGACGAGAACGGTGGCTAACAGTACAACCAACGCCGTTATTATACCCAGAGAAAAAATTACATCGCCCGTTTCCATGATATGGTTAATAAATCTAACCTTTTTAATACTTCTCAGAAAGGGGCTTCCGCCGGTCTGAAAATCACATACGATTATTGTTTTCTTATGCAACAATATTACAGATTTTTAAGTCGAATTACCTTCTAAGGAAATATCTCTTTTTAAGTATGAAATGATGTCTGGGTCATATAAAAACAATCTAACCTCAAAATTGTATGAGTAAATTTTTGTTTTCTAAGAAAAAGTAGAACCAAATGGTGCTTTTGTATATTAATCATTACGTAGTAAGGGCTTTATTAGGGAAAAGAATACACCTCACGTTCCAATTTAATATTGGTATGAACCGGAGGCAAGTATTTGACGAAATCAGCATTAGTTATCGGCGGAGGCATCGCAGGTATACAGGCATCGTTGGACCTTGCGGACAGGGATATACACGTCTACCTGGTGGAGAGGCTCCCCACGATAGGCGGTACGATGTCCCGTCTTGACAAGACATTCCCGACGAACGACTGTTCTGCATGTATCCTTTCACCCAAAATGGCAGATTGTATAGGGCATCCGAACATAACGACCCTCACCTTCCACGAAATAATGAAAGTGGAAGGCAAGGCGGGAGACTTCAAGGTCACACTTAAGAGCAAGGCGAGATACGTCGATCCTGAATCGTGTACCGCCTGCGGGGACTGTGTCGCGAAGTGCCCGACAAAGGGAATATCGGATGAGTTCGAGTATGGTCTGTCCACGAGAAGGGCAATATACATACCGCATGCACAGGCAGTGCCAAGGGTCGCCATCATAGACGCGGCGAACTGCAAGATGATACTGAACGGCAAGTGCGGTGTGTGCGCAAAAATATGCCAGAAAAAAGCAATTAACTACGAGGACAAGGACAAAGAGGTCGTGGTCGAGGTAGGATCCATCATCGCCGCACCCGGACTCAAGGCCTGGGACGCCCGCATTGCAACCGAATACGGTTACGGCAGGTTCAAGAACGTAGTCACGGCGCTTGAGTTCGAGAGGATGATGTGCGCATCCGGTCCCGCAAGCGGACACATCACAATACCGTCGTCCTCCGGAGTAGAGCCGAAGAAGATCGCATTCATACAGTGCTGCGGTTCAAGATCGGAGAAGTCCGGCTGGAAGAAATACTGTTCCTCGGTGTGCTGCATGTACGCCACAAAACAGGCCATCATCACCAAAGAGCACCTCAATGTCGAAGAGGACATTTTCTTCATGGACATAAGGTCCTACGGAAAAGAGTTCGAAGCGTACATCGACAGGGCGCAGAAAGAGTACGGAATAAAGATGCGCAGGTCTGCCCGTGTATCTAACATTGAAGAGGACCCGGTCACGAAGAAGCTCACGGTCAACTACACCGACTCCAAAGGCGACCCCGCCTCGGGAGAGTACGACATCGCGGTGCTCTCGATCGGTATCGACCCGCCGGAAGGCGCAAAGGTCATCGCAGACAAGCTCGGAATAGAGCTCAATGAGTACGGATTCTGTAAGACGAGCGTCTACAAGCCCCTCGAGACGACAAAGCCCGGCATATTCGTGACCGGAGCTTTCGCTGCACCCAAGGACATCCCGACATCGGTCGCGGAGGCAAGCGGTTCCGCCGCAAAGGCAGGAGCCTACATCGTCGACGACAAGTTCGTGCCCTGCGCACCGAAGGAGTACCCGGCCGAGAAAGATGTTGAGGGCAAAGAGCCTCGCATAGGAGTATGGGTATGCCACTGCGGTACCAACATCGGGTCCGTGGTCAGCGTTCCGGAGGTCTCGAAATATGCGTCATCGCTTCCCAACGTGATATTCGCAAGGGAATCGAAATACGCCTGCGCTCAGGACTGTCTCGCGGAGATATCCGCGGCGATCAAAGAGCACGACCTCAACAGAGTGGTCGTCGCATCGTGCACCCCCAGGACCCATGAGCCCCTCTTCAGGGAAGCATGCAGGGACGGCGGACTGAACAAATATCTGTTCAACATGGCCAACATCCGCGACCAGTGCTCGTGGATCCACATGCATTCAGCCGAGGCTGCGACGGTCAAAGCAAAGGACCTTCTCAGAATGGCGGTCGCAAAGGCCGCTTTCTTAGAGCCGCTGGTCGGTTCCGAGATACCTGTGACCAAATCGGCCGCAGTCATCGGCGGAGGGATCACCGGCATGACAGCAGCGCTTGACATTGCAGCGCAGGGAATACCTGTGCACATCTTTGAGAAAGAGAAAGAGCTCGGAGGATTCGCGCTCAAATTCCGCCACAAAGAGGACGGCAAGGACGTTGCGGAGTTCATAAAGGAACTCATCTCCAAAGTAGAGAGCAACAAGAACATCACCGTGCACAAGAAAACGGTCGTCAGAGACATCCCCGGCTTTGTAGGGAACTTCAAGGTAATAGCGGATGGATGCGGCGAGATACCGGTAGGTGCGGTCCTGTTCGCCACGGGAGCGGCGCAGTACAAGCCCACCGAATACGGCTACGGCTGCGACAAGAAGGTAGTTACCACCCTTGAACTCGAGGACGCTCTGGCATCCGGCAAGTTCAGCGGAAAGAACGTCGTCTTCATGCAGTGCGTCGGATCAAGGAACGACACCGTGAAGTATTGTTCGAGGGTCTGCTGCGCAGGCTCGCTCCGCAATGCGATCCAGATAAAGATGAAGGACCCCACCGCGAGCGTGTCAATAGTCCACAAGGACATCAGGACGTACGGATTCCGCGAGGAGCTTTACAACAAAGCATCCAGCCTCGGGGTCAAATTCCTCAGATACTGTGAGAGCGACTCCCCCAGCTATGACGGAAGGGTCGTAAAGGCTTACGACTCGGTACTCGTAGCGGATGTGGAGGTCCCCGTCGACACCCTTGTGCTTGCAGCGGGAGTATCGCCTCTCCGCGAGGAGAAGGAAGAGCTCGCAAAGATGGTGAAGGTCCCGATCAGCAAGGACGGATTCTTCTACGAGGCCCACCAGAAGCTCAGGCCTGTGGATTTCGCCACAGAGGGAGTGTACACAGCGGGTTCGGCCCACTGGCCCAAGTTCATGGACGAATGCATTGCGCAGGGGTCCGGTGCTGCGGCAAGGATGCTGACAACCATATCCAAGAGCAAGCTGGTCTCCGAAGGGATAGTCGCCGTTTCCAACCAGAACCTGTGCGACGGCTGCGGAGTATGCGTGGGATGCTGCGATTACAATGCGATATCCATAGTGTGCGGGGATGACGGAAGGCCGAGAAGCGAAGTGAACCCCGGTCTCTGCAAGGGATGCGGTTCCTGCGTGGCATCTTGTCCTGCCGGAGCAATGGAGCAGAGAGGATTCAGGAACAAGCAGATCATCGCTGAGATAGATGCGTTGTTCGAGGGAGCGTGAAAAGGATGTCGGAATTTGAACCAAAGATCGTGGTGTTCTGCTGCAACTGGTGTTCATATGCTGGAGCGGACGGAGCAGGTGTGGCAAGGCTGCAGATGCCTCCGAACTTCCGTATCATAAGGACGATGTGCTCGGCAAGAGTGGACCCCGAGTTCATACTCAGGTCGCTTGCGAAAGGAGCCGACGGAGTGGTCGTGCTGGGCTGTCACCCGGCTGACTGCCACTACATCGGAGGAAACTACAGGGCAAGAAGGAGAATAGCACTCATAAGAATGGTTATAGAGCAATACGGATTCGACCCGAGGAGGCTGAAACTCGAATGGGTCTCTGCTTCGGAAGGAGAGAAGTTCCAGAAGACGCTGACGGATTTCGTCGGCACCATCAAGGAACTCGGGCCGACACCGTTACAGGAGGGGAATTAAATGTCATTCTTTGACAGATTCAGAAAAAAGAGCACGGAGACCGTGTCAAACGCGTCTGCGGCAGTGAAGAAAGAGGTCAAAAAGGACAGCAAGCCGGCGGCATCAGCCACCTGTCCGTCGAAGACCGCCGACTCCGTGGCTGCGGCGCAGCTTAAGCCTGCCGACCTCGGAGACCTCCTCCCCGGAGCGCCCCCCAACGGCAAGATAAATCTTGCGATATACTGGGCCGCCGGATGCGGAGGATGCGACGTGTCGCTGCTTGATGTTAACGAGAGGATACTCACGATCGGAGACATGGCGAACATCGTCATGTGGCCGATCGCGGCCGACGGAAAGGAGCAAGACATCGCAGCTATGGCGGACGGTTCCATAACCGTCTCGATCATAAACGGTGCCGTAAGGAACACAGAGAACGAACACATGGTGAAACTTCTGAGAAAGAAGTCAGTCATAGTGGTAAGCTACGGATCATGCGCATGCTTCGGAGGCTCTCCGGCGCTTGCCAACCTGATCCCCGGCGGAAAGGACGAGCTGCTGGACTATGCGTACAACAAAGTACCTTCCACAGCAAACTTCCAGGCGGATTACCACAAAGGCAAACCCGTACTGCCTAAGACAGAGTTCAAGGCGCCCGAGGGAGTGCTCACGCTGCCGGTGCTGTTCGACACCGTGAAGACGCTCGATCAGGTGATCGACGTTGATTACTATGTGCCGGGATGCCCGCCGCTGCAGGAGACGATCTCCCACATGCTGAAGGCGGTCGCCGACTTTGCATACAAAGGCGTCGCTCTGCCGCCCAAGGGAACTACCATCGGAGTCGTCGCAAAGACGCTCTGCGACATGTGCCCGAGGCGCAAAGAGTACAGAAGAATAACAAAGATCGTAGAACCCCATGAGATAGACGTAGATCCGGACCTGTGCCTTATGGACCAGGGCATACTCTGCCTCGGACCGGCAACGGTCGGAGGATGCAACGCGAGATGCACGAGAGTCGGACAGCCATGCCGCGGATGCTACGGACCGACCGTAGCCGTCCAGGAACAGGGAGCGAGCGCCCTTACGGCAATCGCATCGCTGTTCCCCGTCTTGGAAGAGGACGCGACAATGGGCGAGGATTCGATCATTGACATAATGTCAACGATCAAAGACCCGCTGGGATACTTCTACGCATACACAATGGGCAAATCTCTGATAAAGAGATCTGTCGTAGAAAAAGGAGGCAAGTAAAATGACAGGCCCCGTAATATGGGATGACAAAAAGAAGGCCACCTCTAACAGGGTGACCATTGACCCTATAACGCGTCTCGAGGGTCACGGAAAGATAGAGATATTCCTTGACGACTCGGGCAATGTTGAGAGAGCGTACTGGCAGGTCCCGGAGGTAAGAGGCTTCGAGAGATTCTGCGTAGGAAGGAAAGTAGTGGAGCTCAACCAGATCACCGCAAGACTCTGCGGTGTCTGTCCGGGAGCCCACCACATGGCTTCCACGAAGGCCATCGACGGCTGTTACAACACGAAGCCGACAGAAGCGGCATTCCGCATAAGGGATCTCTTCTACCATGCGCACTTCGTACACAGCCACATAGCGCACTTCTATGCGCTGGCAGCACCCGACTTCGTCTGCGGACCGGCGGCGCCGGCAGCCGAGAGGAACGTCCTGGGAGTAGTGGCGCGCGTCGGATTGGAACTTGGAACGGCCGTTATCACGGCGCGTGCTCAGGCACAGAAGATCCAGGCGATAATCGGCGGAAAGCCGACCCATCCCCTGATGGGTGTTCCCGGCGGTGTCAGCAAGGCCATCAACAAAGAGGAAATAAAAGAGATCCAGGGATACGCCGACAATCTGGTGAAATTCTCTGAGACATCCTTGCAGGTCTTCAAGGACGTCGTTCTCAAGAACGAAGAGTACCTGAACATAATCAAGAACCCTGATCTGTATTACTCGGAGTTGTACAGCATGGGTCTGGTCAACCCCAAGAACCAGCTTGAGTTCCACGACGGAAAAGTGAGGGTGGTCGACCAGAAGGGCAAGGAGCACTCCAAATACGATCCGAAAGATTACCTCGACAACATTGCCGAGGCGGTCGAGCCGTGGTCCTATGAGAAGTTCCCATACCTGAGGAAACCAGGGTACAAGGGACCGGTTGCAGGACCGGAAAGCGGAATGTACCGCGCGACCCCGCTCGGCAGGCTGAACGTTTGCGAGAGCATCTCGACACCCAAGGCGCAGGCCGCATTCGAGGAGTTCAGGGCAACATTCAAGAGCCTCGGCGTAGAGGGACCGGTGCACTTCAACCTGGCCACACACTGGGCAAGGAACATCGAGATGCTATACGCTGCAGAGAAGGTACACAAGAACGCGTACGACCCCAACATCACTGATGCGAACATAAAGCAGAAGGATATTGTCCCGGGAGGACGCGGCGTGGGATGCGTGGAGGCTCCGAGAGGAACCCTTACGCACGACTACACCTGCGACGAGAACGGCATCGTCACGGCTTGCAACCTGGTTGTCGGAACTACCAACAACAACGGCCCGATGAACATAGATGTCGCGAAGATCGCAAAGGCCCTGATAAAGGACCACATGATCTCCCCCGGCCTCCTGAACATGGTCGAGATGGCGTTCAGGGTGTACGACCCGTGCAACTCCTGTGCGACACACAGCCTGCCCGGGCAGATGCCCCTGAAGGCAGTGATCAGGAACTCCGACGGCTCTGTGTACGAGACCGTGAAAAAGAACCTTTAAACACGAGGGGGAAACCCCTCTTTATTCAATTTTTTTGACTTTTTTTCTTTATGGTCTTGACCGCAGGCCGCGGTATGGTATCATGGCCCCAGGCAGTCAATTGGCACCTCAAGGACCTCTCCAAATATGGATAATGATCTTTTACCTCAGAGTCTATTATTCGCGGACGGTACATCTGTCGGACATCTTCTACAGTCAATTCGTTGCCGTCTATTTTCAGGAATATTTTTAGTGAATTTTCAGGAATATTTTTAGTGAGTTTTATAAGAGGCCCTTTTGACACTGCATATTATACAAGGCGGCATTCGGAGAACATATTATTCGACATTGTTCACTCTTATTCTTCTTCCCCATCTTTGACGGGTGCTTCCTGCAAGCATCAACCCAGAAAGCTTCCCGAGGTCAAGCCCGTCAAGGAGATGCACTGTGGCGTTCTCGAGGTCAAGAAGGTCCCCTCCCATTATCGGACCGAGAAGCGGCTCCCCCGTTATGTTCACGGGAGAACCTCCGAGCATCCTGTTGAATGCCGGCATGATGATGAAATTCTTCGGAAGGATGTCGTATTTTTCTGATGCAGTGTCTCTGAACCTTCCTCTGACCCAGCATGGCTCGTTCGCCTGCCTTCCTACGCCGTCCCTGAACATTATGGCAGGGTGGTCATGGGCCATCACCAATGTCTCCGAGGCCATGACATCTTTGGAAGGCCATGTGTGGCCGTGCACGAATCCCGCATCCTCGATCTTCATGCCGGATGCGGGCCTGATCCTTACATGGCCGGGAAGGAACTCTTCGATGCTGGTGTCATGATTCCCTCTGACCACATCGACCGAATCAAAACGTTCGAGCAGCCTGTCGAAGAATGCAGGTATCTCTCTGTACTCCTGCTTGGTCGATCCCGGGACCGAGTCCTTGACATCGCCGAGGACTATCAGCCTGCTCGCGGAGCCGTCCGCCGCTTGCATAATGGAATCGAACATCTCATCGGTACGCGAGGTCAGGTGGAACCCTTTGGACCTCAGATGCGATTCGATCCCGATGTGGAGGTCGCCGACCACAAGATACTCATCAGCCCTGAGGGCAGGCATCCCGTGAACGGGCTGCATCTCCATTTGATCACCTTAGGTATTCTTTGAGCACCTTTGGTATATCCTCAATGACATCCACCGCCGTCATCCCGTAGGACTTCTCTTCGAAAGCATGTTCTCCCGCCCTTCCGGATATGAATGCGCCCAAAGCGGCTGCGTCGAAGCACGTCATGCCTTTGGACAGAAGCCCGGCAACGATGCCTGACAATACATCTCCGGTGCCGGCGCTGGTCATCCCCGAGCAGCCGGTGTTGTTGTATCTTATCTTCTTTCCGTCTGAGATCAGGTCCGTCTTACCTTTGAGCAGAACGACCGAGTCCATCTTTTCCGCCAGTCCTTTTATGGAGCCGGCGGTATTGTGAGGGTCTCCCCCGAGTCTTTCGAATTCTTTCTTATGAGGAGTGAGTATCGTTTCCCCCGATGATACGAAATCCTTTCCGAGGGCGGTAAGCCCGTCGGCATCGACAACAACAGGCACTGTGCATTCTTGGACGAATTGTCTTACCGTTTCCATTGTGGCGTCGTAGACGCCGAGGCCCGGCCCTATAAGGACAGCGTCATTCTGTTTGGATAATTCCAGTAAATGGTCCAAATGGTCGGTTCTTATCGAATTGCCCGAAAGCTTACTGACCATAAGGACGGGAGAGAACGAAGCGATCAGATGCGCAAAGTTCTCAGGAGTAGCCACTCTTACGATATCGGTGCCGATCCTCATCGCGGCGATAGCCGACATCGCAGGCGCACCGTAATACGGTCCGCCGCCGATTATCAGCAGCTTTCCGTTGGATCCTTTGTGGCTGTCTTCCAACGGTATAGGGTATCTCAGCATATCTCCGGGACCGACGTTATCATATGCTTCCTTCGGAATGCCGATGTCTTTCACGATTATCTCCCCCGAATTGTTATGATCCATCCCCTTTTTGATATCATGCAGCGTTATCGTTATATCGGGTATTATAGCAATCGGTGTTCCGAGGCCGGACGGTATGTCCGCAGATACTACGCTTCCCCCGAACCTATTCGCGGTTTTTATGAATTCATCGTAAGGGGGCTTTGCATATCCGGATGCCCCTGTCCCTAGTGCACAGTCGACGATAACGTCGTGTTTGTTCTCATCGAATTCGGAGAAATCCTTAACCGGGCACACAAGTTCGGAAAGGATGCTTCTGACAAGATCGGACCTTATCGAGCCTTTCGGTTTAAGGAGGTAGACCGTCACATCCTCAGCCTTCATCGTTTTCGCGGCGGACATCCCGTCGCCTCCGTTGTTGCCGCTGCCGCATACGAAAGCGATCCTTTTGCCCGGGAACATCTCTGTCAGAACAGATGCTATTGCCTTTCCGGCGTTCTCCATAAGGGCCGGAACACCGATCCCCATTGCTTCGCAGTTAGCGTCTATGACGGAAGAATCAAGGGGCGTGATCATTTTTTCTGGTTCTTGACAAGGATCTCCGCGATCTTCGGCAGGAGCTCGGTCTTTGACATCTTTCCTCTTTCTACTTTGACGCAGCCGCGTTTGGCGGCCCAGTTGGAAGGATATGCCTTTTTCTCTTGCACCTCATACTCCAGATCCAATATCAGCGCGCCTTTTGCAATGATATCAATGTCCGGGTCCTTCACGCAAAGGTTCTTTGGAAGCCTTCTCCCCATCGCCCTGGTCCTGTTAATATCGAAGTACTCTGGCCAGAGGGTGATAGCGGTATCCGCATCGTATGTCATGTTATCACTTTCGCTAATGCAGAAAAGAGTTAAAGAATTTCCTAAGGAAAAAACGCGGGGTTCCGCATTCAGCCCTTATCTAAGAGGATAGCGTTTATCGCGCCGTCCTGTCCGGGCCTGGAGGTAACGATGGCGTCTCCGAGCTCCGTCCTGATCCTGGCGCCTTTGTTGATAATGTTACGCTGAACGTAGTTGGGGTCTGCAGGGTTGACCGAAACGCTGAGGATCTTTGATTTTTGGACCGTATTGTTCTTTTTGTCCGCCACATTGGCGTATTCAGCCACAAGCATGCCCGTCTTGTGGCTTCCGCCCATTCCGCGGTATTCTTTCAGGGACTGTCTGCCTATTTTGGTGAACTGTTTCTCCCTGCTGATCTCGAATCTTCTCTTGCCTCTGCTGAAGACACGCCTGCCTCCGGTAGGCTTTCTCCTAGATTTTCCCTGCCAAAGCGCCATTATTATCGGTCTGCCAATTACGGTTCCGTATATAAACCTTTTTTCAAACCGGTTGGGCCCACCCTTTTTAAACATACAGAGAATAATAGAATACGTGCCGAGAAAGAATCAAAATTCATCGGAGTTTTTGAAAAAGATGTTCATGGTCAAGGAACCGCAGACGAAGAATGGAAAGCTGCTGAGATCCGTTGACCGGGTCAAGTACATAGGGATATCCGTCATTTTTGCGGCAGTTCTCGCCGCAGTGTTCGACAGTACGCTCCGGAGGCTTCATGAAATGGGCGGGAACCTGCCGGGCGCCATCGAAGGCGTATTCTCTCTTCTGATACCGATCGTGTTTGCAATAATAGGCGTGTATCTCGTTGTTCATGTCCTGCATCCCAATTTCGGGAAGAGGCCTATGCCTGCTTCCCTCCGGAAAGTCATAGAGAACGATGAGGTCGCCGAGAACATGACAAGGGACGAGCTTCTCGAGTTCGTAAAAAATCTCGCGTCGAAAGACGAAGAGATCAAAACGTACCTCAATACGGTCAGCGTAAAGGCGGATATCGCTACGACGCTGGGCATATCGATCGTGGCGTTCTTTGCCGGGATATACGGGTACATGACATCTTACACCATAGGGTACGAAGGCACCATGAACATTCTGCCCGTATCGTTGTGTTTCATGTTCATCGTATTCTCTACGGTCTACATGATACTGAAGACCATGAACATTGTCTGGGATGTCTGAGACGCTTAAAAAGACCGATGACCGGTACTGCGTCGGAAAATTTGTTCGGAAGATCTTCGATCGGTGTTTGATGCAGTTCAGTGTTTTGATGGTGCAGGATGCAAGAGTGAATTGCCGAAACGATCGGTTTTTGATATTTCAATATTTGAATTAAAGTAAATTCTTAGGTAATTTTTTTCTTAAAGTTATTTTTAGGAAAGCCGGCTTTCTCTAAAACGACCTAAGTAAAATAATTCTATGTTTATTTTATTTAAGCCATAAAACGCATAGCGCTTGTTCTTTGGATATAAGAAAAAACGGATGGTTTCATGGATCGAAAGTATGAAAATGTGCACCTTGTCGGCATCCGTTAAGGTCAGTCCGACACAGAGAACAGCCTTGTGCTTACAGCGCCCTCATCGACTTCGACCAGTGCGTACATGCCGTCCTTTGCCGGTCCGGGATTGATGAAGGTCGTTCCCTCGATGTGCTTGACGCCGTAATCCTCGTGGATGTGGCCGCTCAGAACAAGTATGGGATGGAATTCCTTCACTATCCTCAGGATGGATTTGCTGCCCACATTCAATCCCGAAGGTATCATGTCGTTGATCCCGTACGGCGGGGCATGGACCATCAGGATCATCCCCTCTTTGGATATAGGTTTGAGCATCCTGTATATCGTTTCCTCGTCCAGCTCGAAGGGCGTGTTGAAAATGGTAGGATTCGAACCGCCGAGCCCCGCTACATGGAACCCGTTCAGTCTGGCGGTCCTGCCGTGCATGTCGATTGCCACGTTGGATATTGTTTCCGGAAGGGATAGGGGATCGCAGTTCCCGGGTATGGCGTAGATATCTCTTTTGATAGGGCCGAGTATCTTCTCGGCGACCTCATCGGGGCCGAAGTCGGTGATATCGCCGAGCGCCAAGATACAGTCTACGTCCTCTCCCTCAGCCACGGAGTTGATCCATTCTGTCACTGCCGTATTGCCATGGATATCCGAAACAACAAGGAACTTCATGATTTTTAAATGACATACAGGATACATTAAAGTTTCATTGAAACGCTGCGTGATATCCTTCAACCGCTGACAAACAAAAAAGCATCCTAGACAGAGTTGCTGAACATGGTCACAAGGCGGTCAAAACCGCTGCTATATGAATTATCGTAATCTAAATTACCGTAATGTATATTACCGTATTATACATTACTATAAGTTGATAAGATGAGGTTCTACGCCAGAGAAAAGGAGCTTGAAGCACTGAAGAGGATCAAAGAGCAGTCAGAACGTTCCAGCACGTTCACGGTCATGATGGGCAGACGCCGTATCGGAAAGACCACGCTCATGATTAAGTCTGCGGAAGGAAGCAGGTCCGTGTATCTTTTTGTATCCAGAGTGGCGGAGCCGCTGCTCTGCGAGAAGCTCCAGAAGACGGCAGAGGAAGCAGGTGTCGAGATCGCCGGCAGCGCAATGAAGTTCAGAGATCTTCTCAAAGCTCTCATGATATCTTCAAGGAAGGAACCCCTTACCGTCATGATCGATGAATTTCAGGAGTTCAAATATGTCAATCCTGCAATATACGGCGAGATACAAGAGATATGGGACCTCTACAAAGATACAACAAAGGTCAACCTAATCGTCAGCGGTTCTGTTCATTCCATGATGGTAAGGCTGTTCGAAGATTCGAACGAGCCGTTGTTCGGCAGGGCCACATCCAAGATAGAACTGCGTCCTTTCACGATAAAAATGATGAAGGCGATCCTCAAAGAGCATAATCCGAATTATGTTCCCGGAGATATACTCACGCTGTATATGCTCACAGGAGGCATCCCGGAATATCTGGGGGCGCTCATGGACTCCGGAAGGAACACCGCCGATAAGATGATCGACGGCATAATGTCGGTCGATTCCGTGTTCATAAGGGACGGCAAGGAGATCGTCGCCTCAGAATTCGGGAAGGACTACAAGACATACTTCTCCATCATGCAGCTGATCGCCGGCGGTAAGAACCGCAGGTCAGAGATAGACGAGATCCTGGGCCTGGATACCGGGTCATACCTCCAAAGGCTGGAAAAAGAGTATTCATTCATCCGGCAGAATTCTCCAATATTCTCCGAGCCCGGGAGTCGCAACTCCCGATGGTGTGTCGCCGATATGTACCTCAGATTTTACTTCAGATTCATCCTTCCAAACTATGATTACGTCGAATCCGGAAGGCTGGACCTTCTGAACAGAGCCGTCAGGAGCGGTCTCGACGGATATATGGGAAGGGTGCTGGAAGACTATTTCAGGCTGAGGATCGTCGAGGAGGAGGCATACACCGAGGTGGGCGGCTACTGGAGCAGGAAAGGCGATGTGGAGATCGATATCATAGTGGTCAACGGATTCGACAAGGAAGCCGATATCATCGAGGTCAAGCGCAACCCGAAGAAACTGGACATGAATGCACTGAGGGCCAAAGCGGATGCCGTGAAACATGAATTAAAAGATTATGAGGTACGCTTCAGAGGGCTGTCGGAAGACGACGTGTGATCTCGGACCGGGGATCAGGACATCAATGCTCTCTTCGCATCCATGTAAAGTCTTTCGGCCGGATACAGATCCGCGGACCCCGGCTCTGCGGTTATGAACTCAAGCCCCGTGATGTCCGAGAATTTTTTGCAGCCCTCATTGAACTCTTCGCCGCCGATGCCGATGCCTGTGTCGATCTTCACGGCATTTTTGTACCCGAACAGTTGAAAGACCTCTTTGACGGTGTGAATGTCCATTATCTCAAAGCCTTTGGTGAAATTCAGCTCTCCGAGGTGAACATCCCAGTTCTCCGCTATCGCCGGAGTGACGAAGAACATCCCTGTGTATTTCCTGACGAAATCGCAGTATCTCTTGTGACCTCCGACGGCAACGCCGATGCAGTCGTCGCACACCTCATCGTTCTTATCACGGAAGACAAAGACGGGGATGCTGAGAGAAGCGGAGGCCCATTGGGAGATATCCCAACCGGCGTTGCCGCACATTCCGTAGTAGAGGGCGACCGCGTCGAAACGGGTTTGAAGGAACATCAGCTGTTCTTCCAAAGTACGGCGGAGGTCTGCGGGCTGCGCATGGAGGCCGAGTTTGTTCATGATTATGACAATATTGAATCCTTTCTCTCTGTCGATCGAAGCGTGGCCGTTGTTGAATTCCCACTCGTCGATGATGATAATGGGAATGCCTTTCCGCTCCAATTTTTTCTTCAGAGTGTAAGCGGGCGGTGTATCTACAAGATACACTTTCTTCTCATCCTTCTCTTTGCTTAAAGAGTAGATTATCTCGTCCTCAAGAACGGGACAGCCGATGATCCCCAGCGTGCCTTTGACCATTGGATGCCCATATCGCGCTTTAACAATATATAATCAATATTGGGCCGGTGTTCAAGGAGGCTGTATGGAACCTTTAGAATACAGACCGCATTTACCTACAAGGAATATAAGCGTGAGAGAATGGGGGGGCCTCCTTCCGCCCGTCAATGTGCATTTGGCATGGAGATAGCTCTGTACCATGGTTTTTGGTGATATTTTATGGCAAAATCGCCAAGGAGGAAAAACAGCCAAAAAATACGGAAAAAAGCAATCTCAAAAAAATTGAAATCAGATCTTTGAGTGTCTGGATAGTGAAAAAGAGCGTGAAGGGGGGGATTCGAACCCCCGGGTCCTTACGGACAATAGATTAGCAATCTATCGCCTTGCCAGGCTGGGCCACCTCCACTTATTGCAACCGAAGACGAGTATCTGTAATAAGCTTTCCTATTGGGCATTAACCGCTTACAGGCTGCAAATGTTTCTGTTAGAAGTAATGCTGATGCATGCACGGCATGCGCGATTTAATTGTTTGGAGGGGCAGTTTCACCACAGCGAGATAAATAGAATATATATTTATCTATTGATATACATACGTATATTTATAATAGGACGGCGCGGGGGACAGCGATCGCCAAAGGAGATTGAACACATTAAGGGGAGAACGAAATCTAATCATGAAACAAGAGACAAAAGGTGCAACGACAGGGCAAGATCGGTTTAACGGGGCTTTTCTGCACGGAGATGCATTTTTACGTCAAGTGCAGGTCCAAGTAGCCTATGCCGCCGTCTTGCGAGACACACATCGAGCTATAGGCTGGGCATGAGTAACATATCTAAGCAGCAGGTTTTTTTGATTCGGGGTTTCGCCGCCGGTTCTGTCGGCAGGTTTTACCATAAATTCCATCTCAGAAAAATGAACGCGCAAGGAAAGATACGCAATGAAGGCAGGGCCGACAACAGGCCGAGAAGCAATATTTTGGGAAGACGCCCTACAGTCAAATATGCATTGGTCGTTCTGGCAATAATGATGGCGGCATTTGCCGCCGCTCAGCTCGTTCCGGGAGGAACGGAGGAGTCTTCGGCAGATGCTTACACCATCGACCTGGGCGTTTCCACCAGCGTCACTGGTGCCGTATGGAGCGGGGACACCCTGACCTTCAGCACGGCTGCGAACAACCATACATACACATTCACGGGCTCGCGCGCCAGCCTTAGTGTTGTTTTCCCGGCAGGGGTAACGACGACCGTAACCATGAATGGTGTTACCGTGAGCACAAGTGGAACTATTACGCTGAACGGTACTGCTAATGTAACACTTTTGCTTGAAGGAACGAACAAGATCACAGGCAATGTGATCGTGCCGTCAACTGCATCTTTGACCATCGACAGCGCGACCGTTCCCGGAAGCAGCGATGGTTCGCTGACGGTAACGCCGAATGGCACTGCTTCTAACAGCGTAAGCGCATGGATTGCAGGCATTGGGGGTCAGGGCACCAACGCCACCAACGGAGCCAATAGGAACGCAGGAGCAATAACGATCAACGGTGGCACTGTGGTCTCGTCAGGTGGATACGCCGCCGCGGGCATAGGTGGCAGCCACTGGGGTGCAGGCGGCACAATCTCCATTACAGGAGGCACCGTAATTGCGACTGGCAACACCCAAGGCGCGGGAATCGGCGGCGGTCGAGCAGGCGCAGGCGGTACAGCATCCATCTCGGGAGGCACCGTTACCGCAGTCGGCGGCAATTCGACATCCGGCGGCGCAGGCATCGGCGGCGGCAACGGCGCCGCCGGCTCAACCCTGGTGATCAGCAGCGACGCGGACGTGAAGGCATATGCGAACGGGTCTCTGCCGGCGATCCATGCCGCAAGCGTCGCATCCGAGAGCACAGGTTACTATGCGAACGCGCATTTCGCGGCAGCGGTATCAACGACCTCTGCGACAGCAATGAACATCTACGGGAACAACGACGTGTCATCATCAGTCGATACCGTGGAACTGCCTGCCG
>JAIRQG010000042.1 GCA_031256615.1 Candidatus Methanoplasma sp.
CAGGATGAGAAGGATAGACTGGCTGGATGTGGATAATTTTCATAAAGCAAAGTGCCTGGTCGTCGGAGCGGGCGCTTTGGGGAATGAGGCCGTGAAATGCATGCTTCTGGCGGGGTTCAAGAATATTACTTTAGTTGATATGGATGAGATCGTGACATCGAACCTGAGCAGATGTGTATTCTTCAGAGAAGGGGACGGAGGCAGGAAGAAGGCGGAGGCCGTTGCGGAAAGAGCAAGCGGTCTCTATCCCGGTTCCAAGGTGATCCCGATCGTCTCCAGGATACAGGATATGAAGGATTGGGACTTTGATATTGTGTTCGGATGCCTTGACAACATCTCCGCAAGGCTTCATGTCAACTCCCATGCAAGATACCATAAGATACCTTACATAGACGGCGCCACCGACGGATTCAGGGGAAAGGTGCAGGTCGTGTTCGAAGACGGACCGTGCCTCGAATGCGGGATGAACGACAGCCACATGAGCCTGATGGAAAAAAGGTTTTCCTGCACCGGAGAAGGTTCGATATTCGTACCGAAGATTGCATCGGAGATAACCACAACTTCAATCATCGCAGCCGTACAAGTAAGGGAAGCGATGAAAATATTATCAGGGAGAAGGGAGTTGTGCATAAAGAATGTCATGTACTATGACGGACGGTCGGGGGCAACGACGGATCTTGAGATCACGGAAGACAGCGGCTGTCCGAATCACTTTACAGAGGAATCGAAATGACTGTCAAAATCACAGTGGTCAACACGCTGAGCAACTCGTCCATAAGGATGGAGTTGGAGTCCTATGAGTCCGTGGAGGACATAATCGATACAGCCGCAGAATACTGGGGGAAGGATGCCGGAGCTTATGTGCTCAGGAAAGGGTCGAAGCTTCTCAACAAGAGGCAGAGCATAGACGAGATCAACCTCAGAGAGGATGACATAATAGAAATGATCCCCGATCCGGAAGGCGGAGCCTGAAATGGGTCTGGTAAGGTCGGTCCTTATAAAAAGGATCAACAACGAGATACTCGGTCTGAACGACCATCTCGGACTCAAAATAAGAGCAGTGCCGGAGAATGCGGAATTCCCCATTGAGATAAGCATAGTTCTTAAGAACACAACAGCGAGGATATCAAAAGAAGAGACGAGCGGCGAGCATGCTTTCTCTGTCATCGTTTCAGAGGACTATCCGTACGAAAGGCCGAGAGCCAAGTGGACAACATCCATTTTCCACCCGAACATCATGATGCCGGAGGACGGAGGGTTCGTCTGCGTTAAAACGCTTGACAATTGGTCGTTCGGTTCATCGCTGCTGTCTTTCGTGAAAGGCGTGGAACAGCTTATCGCTGACCCGAACCCGATGAACCCCTACGGTACGGACTCCTGCATGGAGGCCGCGAAATGGTACATAAAGAACAAACCGAGATTCGAAGCGGAAGTAAGATACGGTGGCCGCCATGCCTAAGATAATCTCGGCAGCAATGCCGGAGATCGAGTTCAAGGCAAGGCCGGTGAAAGGAGTATCGTTCTACATCGGCGAAAACGTGGTGGATTCCATCACGGACCATGCGGACATAGGGTACACAGAGAACAAAGAGGTGCTGGGGCTTCTGATCGGACGCGTTCTGAAAGACGATGAGGGGATATACGTGAAGGCAGAGGACGCGGTGACATCCGGTCTGGATGCGGATGAGACGAGCGTAAGGTTCAATAAAGATGCCATAGAGAGCCTTTTTGAATCGATCGATAAATGCAAAGGGGACTCGGTGGTCGGCTGGTACCACTCGCATCTGGGGATAGGGTGCTTCCTTTCGGATGTTGATATAAGAACACATACAGGCGTATTCGGCGATGAAGCGGGGTTCGCCGTCGTTATAGATCCGTCGGATTCTACGCTTGCCGCGTTTTCCTGCGGCAGCGACGGGCCTCAGAAGATCCGAATGATAATCATGATCTGATCATACCCAAATAGCATGCCTTTTCCGCATGTCCTCTTCGGACACATTGAGTTTTTTCATAAGGTCCGGCACCAAGCAGTCAAAGAAGAACAATACAGTATCTTCGAATATCGTTCCCAGAGGAGCCAGTTCAGAATCGGTGCTGTTCTTCTCGATGCTGAGGACGATCGCCGTATCAGAGGCCTGCGCAAGCCGGCTTGATGCTGAAGACGTCAAAGAAACGACATGCGAACCTATGCGTCTGGCTATTTCGGCGGTCTGAACGACCGAGACCGTCCGTCCGGTATTGGAGATAAGGATCGTAAGATCGTTCTTCTCTATTATCGGGGTGGTCATGTCCCCGACGAAATAGACGGTAAGCCCCATTTGCACCAGCCGGACGGAGAACAGCTGTCCGATGAGGCCGGACCTTCCCGAGCCGTATATGAATATCTTCTCTTTCGAGATGATCAGGTCGATGAGCTTATCCCGGTCCTCTTTCGATATAGAGAAGAGGGCATCCTTGCAGCGTTCTTTAAGGTAGCCCGTCGTCTCCCGCAATGTCATTCCTCTGCTGCGGCGGCCAGCTCTGCTTTCTTCTTTTCTTTAAGCGCCTTTGCGACTCTTTTGCTCAACACCCTCTCGTTGATGATCCTCATGTACATCGCATCATGTTCCAGCAGCGGCGATGATGATATGATCGTAGCTTCCGGGTTGAGCGTGCACAGCGCTTCGGCGAGAGGCTCGAACTTCAGATCCCCCTTCTTTATCGGGGTGAGCCTCCTTTCGTTCCCGTCGCTGTGCTCGACGCCGGCGAAGACAGCATAGATCCTGTTCCCTGAGTAGGGCTCCACCTGCTGTAACAGATCGATGAAATCATCCGGTTCCGCGAGAGATCCGTTGGTCCTGGAATGATGGTGCGGGAAATTGATGACCGGGACGACCCCGTCAACCGAATCGCAGAGGTCAAGTATCTGTTCCAAGGAGCCGTATACGGACTGATGGCCGGTGATCTCCACTCCGAGCTTCGGACGGATCTTGTTGTCCTTCCACCATTCCATTATGCCGGCCACGTTCTCTACGATGTTAGCGTCTATCTCGTCCTCGGGAAGCTTGCCGGTGTAAAGGCCGAGGTTCGTTGCGACGATCTCGCCGTCAAGGGCATTCACGATCGTCGCTGCCCTTCTGATGCTGTCCATGCATGATTCGGTCAGTTCGTTATTGGAACCCAGGTCCATGTAGTAAGGGGTGTGGAGCATTATGCTGACGTCAAGCCTCTTTGCGATCTTCCCTATTTCGTAAAGTTCCCCGAAATTGTCGGTTATCCCGGATGACATGTAGATGAGACCGTCCTCTTCCTCGATGACCGTATCGGGGTTGGAGATCAGTTCGCCGTCTCTTTCCAACTCTACGACGAAGCCTTCCTTGACATCCCGGATCCTGATCCCGACTTCGTTCTCGTCCGGATATCTTCCGTACACGCCCGCTCTTACCATTTGGATCCCCAAAGCGTTAAGGCTTAGGTTGTGTACATCCTCTATCCCATCTTTGAGTGTCCGTCCTTTGCAGGACAGCGGTATTCCGGCGGGTCCGAATCGTATCATGTGGTATCACCGTCTAAGACCCCTGATTGCAGGGAGTATTAAATATATATGCACGCGGCTAGGAATAAGAAAGCAGGATAGTTTTATAAGTAACCTCCTCATACGACGGTTACCCAATGTCGGGAGAGTCAGAAAATGAGTAAAAGCTTCAAAACGAATCCCCAGCTCATCGTCTTGATATCAGATCTCAAGGCGAAGACAAGGGAGAACGAGGCAGCTATCTGGCGAGACATAGCGCTTAGGCTTGAGAAACCGAAAAGGAACTGGGCCGAAGCGAACCTCAGCAAACTTGAAAGGTATGCAAAGGACGGGGAAACGATAATCGTCCCCGGAAAAGTTCTCGCCGCAGGAAGCATAACAAAGAAAATAACAGTGGCAGCGTACAGTTTCTCGGATGCTGCGGCGGCGGGAATAACTGCTGCAGGCGGAAAGACAATGACTATAAAGGAGCTCATGGAAGCGAATCCGAAGGGCTCCGGCGTGAGGATCATGAGGTGATACGTATGGTTACAGTCATAGACGCAAAAGGACTGATCCACGGCAGACTTGCCAGCAATGTCGCCGAGATGATCATGGACGGAGAAGAGGTGGTCGTTCTCAATTCTGAGGCCATCGTGATAACAGGCCAGAAAGAAATGGTCTTCGCGTCCTTCAAAGAAAAGGTTGACCGCGGCGACACGACAAAGAGGAAAGGGCCGTTCTACCCCCGCAGGGCAGATCTGCTCTTCAAACGCTGCGTAAGAGGCATGATCCCTTGGAAGACCACATCGGGAAGGGACGCATACAGGAGACTTCATGTATACGTAGGAACACCGAAGCAGTTCGAATCATGCGAGAAACTGAGGCCCGAAGAGGCAGACAGAGAGATCACCGGCAAATACACAACCCTGGGAGCCGTCTCAAAATTCCTGGGATCCAAAGTGAGATGATCTCATGGAGCACGTAAACACAAGCGGAAAAAGGAAGACAGCGATCGCAAGGGCGACCGTCAAAGAGGGTACAGGCAGAGTGACCATAAACAAGGTGCCTCTGGACACATACGGCCCGGAGCTGGCAAAGCTGAAGATCATGGAACCCCTGGGCCTCGTGCCCGAGAAGGCATCCAAGGTCGACATAGCGGTGCTGGTCAATGGCGGAGGAGTTATGGGGCAGGCTGCGGCGGCAAGGACCGCGATAGCAAGAGGCCTCGTCGACTTCTACAAGGATGAAGAACTGGAAGCGGTATTCAGATCATACGACAGGACGCTTATCATCAACGATGACAGAAGGAAACTTCCGAAGAACCCCCTTGGACACGGTGCCCGTGCCAAGAAGCAGAAGTCTTACCGTTAAGGTGATATAATGATAATACCGGT
>JAIRQG010000045.1 GCA_031256615.1 Candidatus Methanoplasma sp.
CAGGCGACCCTTCCAAGACCGGAAAGTCGGTCGGCAACGATATCCGAAAGGGAAAATGCACTGTCATGGTGACACATACTGTAAGAAGCGTCAAGGACCCAAAAGTGCTTGCCGAGTTCAAAAGCATCCTCGGGAACATGGGTGCGACCGAAGAACAGGTGGCAAGGGCGAGATCCATCATGGAGAATGCCGGAAGCATTGCTTACGGAAGGCAGCTGGCAAAGAAGAAGGTGGATGAGGCGATATCCAAGCTGGATGTGCTTGCTCCCAGCGAACATAAGGATTTCATGATCGCTCTGGCAAGATACGCCATTGACAGAGAGGCCTGATCACAGGTCCTCTATGCCGGTCGAGGTTATCTTATAATTCGCGGACCTGCCCTCAGGCAGGCTGCGGTGTTTTATTATCACGGCGGTCCTGACACTGTTCCCTTTCTTGTCCAGTCTCAGGATGGTCTTGGAGTTATGGCTCAGCGAGTGTCCGCCGAGGAACTCTATTCCTCCCGTAATAATGTTGGAGTACACCTGCGATGTGAGCAGGACGGCGACATCGTTCTTCCTGGCCATTACGAGCAGGACCTCTATCTGCCTGACAAAATCATTCCTTACCTTGATATCATCATGATTGAGTCTGTAGAACATGTTTATGGAGTCTACAATGGCCAGATCTATCACTCCCTTCTCAGCGAGATTCGCCGTTTTATCCACGCGGTCCGACTGTTCCTCGATGCTGTGCACCTGAGAGACCAGCAGGCCCTTCGCGCTCTCTCCGTCGGTTCCGAAGATCTGGTTGACCCTGTCGTAGGACAGCCCTTCGGAGTCAATGTACGCCACCTTGTTGCCGCTCCTTATGACATTGCGGGCGGCCTGCAGGCAGATGTTGGACTTGCCTGCACCTGCCTCGCCGTAAACGAGCGTGATGCTTCCTTTCTCGATCCCACCCCCTAAAAGGTCATCAAAGGCTTTGCATCCAGTAGGTATGCGGTTCACGGCGGTAAAGAGTAAAGGGAATTGATAAAGTTGTTTAAGCCGATCAGCTGTCCTTGTTCTGAGAATCCTTCTCTTTCACAGGCTCCACATCATCAAGATCATATGATGCGTCAGTCTGATATCCCTCGCCCTTCGCGGCATAGTATGGGAGAGCAAGCACTGCGGCCGCAATGTATACTATGATCGCTGCCGCAACGATGACCGCCGCTACTATCAGCGCGAGATGTGCCAGATCCTCAATTATGGATGGGTTCAGAGCAACGTAGACGCATATCAGCGCTATTGCTGCCGCGAGAAGCAGGATGGCGATCGCCGATCCGAGCGTGCTGTTCTTCTGTGTTCTTCCTGCATACGCCATATCTTTTACCTCATCCGTTCGTCGTAAGGAACGGCGCCAATGAGAACGCGAGCTCTGCAAGCGTCATTGACTGTATTATTATCTTGCCGGGTCCGGTGAGGGTCGTGACGAATAATCCTTCTCCTCCGAACAGTGCGGTCTTGATCCCTCCGGCGGCGGTTATATCGTAGGTGACGGAGTCCTGCCAGGCGACTGCTTTTGCCGTGGCTACCTTGTACTGCTCCCCGGGTTTCAGATCGACAATGTTGAAGTCTCCGCACGCGGCAACGAATGCTATGCCGTTTCCGCTCAGTTCCTGCAGAATGAAACCTTCTCCGCCGAAAAATATGTTCCCGAGCTTCTTCTGGAACGCTATTTTCAGGCTGACCGTCACCTGAGACCCGAGGAATCCGGTCTTCTGGACTATCCATTTTCCTTTGCTGATGTCCAGGTCCACTATCTTACCGGGCGCAGAGCCTGCGAGCCCCACTATCCCGGTTCCGCCTTTGGACCTGTACTCCACAAGGAACAGCGATGCGCCGGATATCGCTCTGCCGAGCCCTCTCATTATCCCTTCGCGCATCTTTGCTTCCATGACCATATTGCCTGTCATGTAGGCCATGCTTCCAGCAACCGACTGAAGGAGCTCGTGCTCTTCCAGCTGGACGTTCACAAATTGAAGGTTGTCTCCCGTTATGGTATACCTCATGTATCAAAGATTAGATTATGAGTATATATTTAGAGAAGGTCGCAGATTCGCATCCATGGCCGATGCCGCACCGATAGCTAAAGGAGCCGAGGCAGACATCTATCTTACATGTTTCCTCGGAAGGGACGCTTTGATCAAGGTAAGGTCCCCGAAGAGGTACAGAGTGCCGGAACTTGATTCCGAGATCCGTGCCTCCAGAGCAAAGAATGAGGTCCGGCTGATGAGGGAAGCAAGGAGGGCGGGAGTAAGGACCCCCGCCGTCTACGACATCGACATGAATGAGTTCTCGATAACGATGGAGTATGTCAAAGGCGCAAAGGTCAAGGACGAGCTTGACAGGGACCCCTCTTCCGCGGCAGAGATATGCAGGATGATCGGCAGGGCCGTGGCGGACCTTCACAACTCAGGAATATGCCACGGCGACCTCACAACGTCCAACATGATCCTGACCGAGGACCATAGGATATGCCTTATCGACCTGTCGATGGGAAAGACCAATGCAGAACTTGAGAGCATAGGGGTGGATATGCATCTTCTGAAAAGAGCCTTCGTTTCTGCACATCCCGATCTGCCGGAAGCCTTCGCGGAACTCATGAGATGTTACGTCCCGAGAAAGAAAGAACCGGAAAAACTGTTCCGTAAGATAGAAGAGATCGAGGGCAGGGGGAGGTACACATGAGGCTCAGCGTAATTACCTCGAATCCCGGAAAAGTGAGAGAATATGAGCGCTACTTCGAAGGGCTCGGAGTGGAAATGGTGCATGCTAAGATACCTTACGACGAAGTGCAGTCCTCGGAGCTGGAAGAGGTTGTCAGAAAAGGCATGGACGAATTGAAGAAAAAAGGCATATCTGATTTCATAATCGACGACTCGGGCCTCTTCATCGATCAACTCGGAGGATTTCCCGGCGTCTGGTCGGCGTATGTTCAGAAAACGATCGGCAACGACGGCATTCTGAAGCTTATGGACGGCGTCTCCGACAGATCCGCTGTTTTCAAATGCTGTATCGGGTGCAATCTCAGAGGAAAGGACACTGTCGTCATCGGGACCTGCTGCGGCGTGATCTTAAAAGAGGGCCGAGGTACGGAAGGTTTCGGATACGACCCCATATTCAGTCACGATAGGATCAGATCCTTTGCCGAAATCCCGCTTGACGAAAAGAACATGGTCTCACACAGAGGCAATGCTATCGGTCTGCTCAGGGAAGAAATGATACATCAAATCTCTAAGGACAAACCTTAATATCTTCATCTTTATCAAGGGTCAGTGGGCCTATGGGCTAGCCTGGTATACTTGTGGCTTTGGGAGCCATTGACTCCGGTTCAAATCCGGATAGGCCCAC
>JAIRQG010000029.1 GCA_031256615.1 Candidatus Methanoplasma sp.
TTTTCTGTATTGCTGTTACAACACAGAACACAGACTGCAGACCATATCTGGTGAGCAGATTTTTTGATAAACCATTAGGTAAGTGGGCATTCAGTAAATATGTATACGTTCATTCCTCATCTGATCCTATGGGTTATGAAATAGAAATCATCGATGTCGAGACCGCGTCCGAACTGCGCCTCAAGTATAAAGGTCTCAAGTCATACTCATCAAAGGTGGATATCTTCGGCCTCTGCGTCGAATTTCTGACGGAGGACAGAGAACATCTGAAAATGTGGGAAGATAACTTCTATTCGATGTCGGAAGACATACGGGCCCATGTGAAGATCTATTCGATCAACGACCCATCCTATGGCTTGAAGGTCCTGTTAGAGCCTTCGAGCAACATAGCATTTCTGTTCAACTTCGATTATTACGGGTGGATAAAAAGCATTGCGCTCGGAATATCCGGGTGTGTTCTGGAGGAGGCGCACGACACATATTCCGTGCACGGCGCAGTGCTTGACATCGACGGAAAAGGAGTGACGCTGGTAGCGCCGTCCAAAACCGGAAAGACCACACAGTCGTGGGGATTGCTGAGGACCAGCAACGCGCATCTGATCTCGGACGATTGGTACTTCGTTAAACTCGGGAAGGGAAGGCCGTTCGCCTACGGCTCCGAAAAGAACTGTTACATCGATGCCGATATCGGAGATGTGTGGGAAGAGTACAAGCCGCTTGTGAGCCATGTGCGGTTCGATAACAAAGGGAGAGGGATAGCGAACGTAAGATGGGTCGCAGGCGAATCCTCGGTCATACCGATGACGAAGATAAGGTACGTCTTCCTTTTGAAACGCGACCACAGCGATAATATTCCGATACGGCGGCTCACCCCGGAAGAAGGTCTGGAGTATCTGTTGAAGAACGATCTGTGCAACCCTCACCAGATAATCTGGAACGCTCACAAAGAAAAAATAAGGATAAAATTCTTCTCCGATTTCCTTTCAGGGTGTGAAATATATATTGTGAATACCATTAAGACAGCACAAGAAACTCAGGAACTTATAAGGAGCGTTATAGCAAGGGCAACGTGATCCTATGAAAATGCCAGATATCAAACCACAGAAGATCATTGAAAAAATAAAAGATACAGAAGTGCTCAATAACAAATCGAAAAAACGGGCAGACCGCGCTGAGAAGGCAGAAGAATCCCGGCTGCTCGTCCTCTCTCTATTGGCTATCTTCTTTTACATCATCATTGCATGGCTGACGGTCATTATTCTCGGCGGAGAAATGGACCCCCACGACATCGTGAGAGGCAGCATGGGGAGCGTGTTCGCTCTGGTCTTCGCCGTCATCATAATGGACCGCATCAATTCCCGCAACGAGAAAAGAAAAAGAATACGTGATGAAAGAAGAGCGGTCATCCGCCACAACAAGATCATCCAGCCTGTCATCGATATGTATCTTGTCAGAAAGAACATGGTCATAACGCCGACCGACAAGTCCGTAAGAAAATTCCAGATCAAATCGGTTTTCACCATCAAGGATATGAAGGACATGTACGGCCCTTCCGAATTGGTATCGGATGTCGGCAAATCAAAGATAGAAGTATATGCATTCTATCAGAATAAACTGCACCACATGTTCACCCATCTTGTGGAAGATGTGGATTTTGTTTCTTATTTGGAGTTGTGCAACGCTGCGATGGATTACATCAACGCCACCTCTTACGGCTCATCCGCTTTGGAAGCGGTCATAAGCTATCAGAATACTCTCACCGGAACAAAATCAATGAAGTCTGTGGTCCTGAACATGATAAGGGAAGAGCCGGAGAACGGAAAGTTCGTCGATGCCCCGCCGGCACTGAAGAATGTCTATCTTGTCCATCAGATGATCAATGATCAGGGAGATGCGCTCGGAAGATATCTGCAGCTGGTACAGGAGATCCTCAGAGAAGACGTGAAAGAAATAGGAAAGCACACCGCTTCCGATGCGGATTACGAATGATCTCCGAACTTCACTCGGATGGGTTTTCCCATAGAGATCGTGTCATCGGTCACAGCGCAGTCGCAGGCCAGCACCTTTACGCCGGACCTCCGTGCCGCTTCGACCGCTGATGCGAATTTCTCATCCATCTCATAATTGGGGGAGAAAACGGCCGGTCCTGTCATCTGTATCAGGAACATGATGTATGCTTCATATCCTTCTTTGAGGGAAGCTTCCAGTTCTTTTACGTGTTTAAGGCCGCGTTCCGTGGGAGCATCGGGAAACAGCGCGGTACCGTCCTTTTCCAGGGTGACCCCTTTGATCTCCATCAGTTTCTTTGTGCCGCCGCTTTTTGCGAAGATATCGATGCGCGAGTTGCCGTACGTGTATTCGGGACGCACCTCATCAACGTGTTCAAAGCCAGGTATGCTGCGTATCGATTCAGCAACCACTCTGTTCGGTGCCTGAGAATCAATGTTCACCAGCATTCTGCCTTTGTAAACGCCGATAAGATCGTATGCTGTGGATCTGTCGGGGTTATCGGAGACTGAGAATACAGACCGAGCGCCGGGTATCAGAAGCTCTTTGCATCTTCCTGTGTTCTTGACGTGGCATTTCTCTTTCTTTCCGTTTATCTCTGCATACGCAACGAACCTGTTCGGTCTCTCAATGAAAGTGCCTGATACGATGTTCGGGTACCTCATCGCCTCACTTGACCCAATTGAGGACCTTCACATCGGACCGGGAATGCTTCTCCACATTCCCGTCGGGTTTGCCCAATATCATGCACGCAAGGTACTTATGCCCGTCTGGAACGTTGCATTCCTTTCTGAATTCCTGATCGTTTCCCAGTCCGGCTGCGAAGCCTATGAAACATGTGCCGTACCCCATTGAGTGTGCGGCGAGCATCATGTTCCCTACTGCGAGAGAACCGTCCTCGACCGGAGTCACCACACTTGGATTCGCATATACGAACACAAGTACAGGCGCGCCGTGGAACACATCTGCATTCGGATCATCCACCATTTTATCTATCATGGGGTTAGGCTGTCCCGATGCTTTCATCATCTCCGCAAAAAGGATTATCGCTTTTCTGTTGTACTTGCGGATGGAGTTCTTGTTCTCCATCACGATGAATTCGATAGCCTGGCGGTTCATGCCGTTTGCCGCATGGAACCCGGCTCTGATGATCTCCTTTATGTCTTCGTCCGGAACCTTGTCTGCCTTATATCTTCTAACAGATGCCCTGGTATAGATGTTCTTGAGTACTTCGTTCATGATAACGGTATAACTGCGTTCGGATATATTTTTGACGTGTTCCGAAATTTCCAGGAGATCGTGCTTGAGCGAGTTTCAGAGCAAGACCGTTTCTTGCGGCGGCTGTGTGGCCGAAAAGTGTCCCTGAGATGGGAAGGGGGATGTATGAAACTCGTTCAAAGGACGATTCAGACTGTGTAGAACCCATAACCATTCTTTCCGACATGCCAGCTGTACGGGTGCCCGTTACAATCGACCACGTCTATCAGGCCTATCTCCTGAACGCTGTCGGCAGTGACCTCACACGCGTAATATATGACGCCGTTGATCGACTGAGCTATTATTTCGTATGAATCCTTGGGTTCCGGCATATACCCTTCCAACCCGACCGCGGCGAGGGCGTGCCCGGGAAGGATCACGATCCCCGCCTTGTACCCGAGAATTTTGAACAGGGATGCGGCAAGGATGGACATATCTTCGCAGTCTCCCATCCCATGGAATATCGTCTCAAGAGGGTATGCGAAATATTCCTTCTGCCCATATTGGTACTTGTCAGCGTCCATCAGGATCGAGTTCGGCGGATAATCAAAACATATTTGTACGAACGCCAGCACAAACGATGCGAAGTCCGGGCCGGTCGTATCACGGCCGATGCCATATGCTTCCAGGAGGGATATCGCCAATCTGACGATGACAGGATTATCATACGTAACAAATGAAGCAGACATGCTGTAGAATATCACTGCTCTGCTGTTCACTTTCATGTCTCTGTAAACGCTGTATTCGTCATACTTGAATGTCACCTGAGCACTATACGGTGATCCTTTGTATTCCCAAGCATACTCTTTCGTAATGTACCCAACATAAGTAACCGTCCCGGAATATGTGGCTGCGTAGGAATATTTCCCGCCTGAACCGGTGTAGCAGTCCACGGACACGCTATACTCGCCGGGTTTCTGACTCAGATAATACAGCACGGGCTGCGTCTTTTCCAATCTCTCTCCCGTATATTCTGTGTATGAGAATTCGTTGGTTGATGAAACATGGTCCTTGTCGAACAGCCACCAGGAATAGTAAGCGTATTTGGATGATATGCTGTCATTCAAAGTAAATGCGATCTTGCCGTCATTGGTCAGGCTTACTGTGAACACCTCATTCCTCGAAAGGAAGTCTCCGCTGAGTTCGAAATATGTGTCATCGGTTATCGCCTGCGTCTCTATTTCTTTGGACGAGATCGTATATTTTTCGACCTGTGACAAGCCGACCACACCTACTACGGCCAGCATCAGCACTATGAAGATCGCTACAATTGCAACCGCATTGCCGTCCTTCACTTTGGATCTCTTGCCGGCCTGAGTACGAGTAATGCTTTGAGGGTAATACTGTCCGCCGGCAGGAACATAAGGCAACGCATGCCCGCAGTTGTGGCAGAATTTTGCATACTCTCCGATGATTTGAGAACCACAGCGCGGACAGAACATAAGGGGGTAAATTACACTGGGGATTTATTTGCTTTTTGTTAGGTCTGGCTTCCGGCGAATCGAACCTTTGTCGAAATAAAATAATAATGATAACAATACGGCGAATTTGAACACTTTTGACGGGTCCCGCCGGGATAAAGATTGAGTCGGACGATATTGAATTTCTTACCGAAAAAAATGCCATCTCTTCTATAACTTAGGCTAAAAACAAAAGCGGCTGTGAGGCTGAAAGCGCGGAGGGGGAGATTTGAACTCCCGGGGTGATACACCACCGGTTTTCAAGACCGGCGCCGTGGGCCAGGCTTAGCTACCTCCGCTTAAGTCGTCAATAAAGTGTTCATATTTAACTCAACCGTTGACCGCAGACGGTTGTTTTACGCTTGGCCAAACCCTCTCTATGTAACCGGACATTGCCGCGAACCAGAGAACTTCTATGAGCAAAGATATCGCGCAAGGTATGGCGGCTTCCGCCGCGTTGCCGAAAAGAACAAAGCACAGCGCTACAGCGAGACCGGAGTTCTTCCACACGGCCATTGAGATGTATACGATGCTGTTGTCTCTGTCTGTATTTCTTTTCTTCATTAGATACAGCATTATCAAACTCACGCCGAATATTCGGACCACGCATGCAATTACGATCAGCACAACAATGCCGGATTCAGAGAACAAGTATCCTCTGTTCTCTCCCAACGACAATATGATCATTATGAATATCATGACATTTATCACGATCACTTTTACAGTTCTGCTTATCTTTGCTCTCTTCACCGGCACCGATGCCGCCATCGGCACGGCGACGAACAATATCACGTAAGAGAAGATCTTCAGAACGCTGACGGATTCTCCGATGACCGTCTTCGTTATGAGCGGGGTCAACATCAACGCGATCAGGTATATCGCGGCCAAAGCGATCACGCACATGACCGTGTTCCCCCTGAGGAAAAAGGACATCATGACGCAAGAGACCGCACAGGGTACTGCCGCAAGCAAGACCCAGCCGTTCCAAATGTTCGGGTGGTCTGCGATGAAAAAAGACCCCATTAACAACGCTGTCCCGGTTGATATTATGAAACATGCGGCGGTCGCATATATTATCTGAGCCTTGTTCTTCTTGAAGCTCTCCGCATTGAAAGTGAGTCCGTCCATCGATAATGTCATCTGAACAATAAGTACTAAGACAATCAGCGTCGAAGAGAATTCGCCAACCGGCCCAATGATAAGCGCGAAAATAATACCGAGCATTATCCAGAACCTTATGTTGGAAAGAATGTTCACTGCGGCCATGATCGCTCCATAAGCACCGATATCTGCAGTCGGAGTTAAACATTCATCTCTTTGAAAAGAAATCGATCGCATCCCTGACGGGGTTCTTCGACAGGACCGCTTCCATCTGCCTTTGGTATTCCGATATCCTTGAGTCAAGGATCACTGCCATTCCGTAGTCTGTCTCATTCCTGATCATCCTGCCTATGGCCTGCCTCATCTTCCTTACCGCCGGAACCTCGTTGGTATATTTCCATCCCATCCCGGGTCCATACCTCGCATCGAACATCTCCGACATGGCTTTCTGCTCAAGCGACGGCGGAGGGAAGGGTATGCCTA
>JAIRQG010000130.1 GCA_031256615.1 Candidatus Methanoplasma sp.
CTGTGTCCGCATACGCAACGGTTTCCAACCCGCTCATAGTCACTACCCTCGCCTTTGCATTCGCAATGCTGGCGACAGGGGTGATGATACTGCTTGTTAAGGTCACCGAGTGCACTCCCGAGACCATAATCCTTGCCGGCCTGGCAATAAGTTCGATATTCTCTGCAGGGTTGGCGTTCCTTCAATACATAGCAAACGATGTCGCATTGTCTGCGATAGTGTTTTGGCAGTTCGGAAGCCTCAGCAAGGTATCCTGGAACAACCTCTACATAATGGCCGCAGTCCTCGTTCTTGCTACAGTATATTTTCTGTTCAAGCGCTGGGATTACAATGCAATGGAGGCGGGAGAGGATATCGCGGCCGGTCTGGGTGTTGACATAAAATCAACAAGATATATCGGGCTCACTGTCTCAGCCATTCTTACTGCGGTGGTCGTGTCTTTCACCGGGATAATCGGTTTCATAGGCCTCATTGGACCTCATATAGTAAAAAAGGTCATCGGAAATGATAACAGATATGTTCTCATTGGGTCAATGATCGTTGGCTCGATGGTCCTGCTTTTGGCATATATCATCGGCACTTACGCATTCGAGACGGTCATACCTGTGGGCATTATCACATCCGCAATAGGAGGGCCTTTGTTCATAATTATATTACTCAGGGGGCGCAGAACGAAATGATGAAGGTCGACGGGATAAGTTTCTCATACGGGTCCGCCAAGATCCTGGATGGTGTATCCTTCTGTGCGGAAGAGAACACTGTCACATCCATATTGGGGCCGAACGGAGCAGGTAAGACCACCCTCCTGAAGTGCATATGCAACATACGCCCCCCTGAGGAAGGGCGGGTCCTCATTGATGATACCGATGTGCTGGAACTCAGAGGGAAGAAGCTTGCTAAGAACATTGGTTTTGTCCCTCAGAGCGCGCCCGCGTCCAGGCTCAGTGTCTTTGACTATGTGCTCATGGGCAGGAGGCCGTACATTGAATGGTCGGCGACAAGATCGGACATAGATAAGGTCAGCTCAACAATCGATGCGCTCGGGATGTCTCATCTTTCTCTGAGATACATGGATCAGATAAGCGGCGGAGAATTCCAAAAAGCACAGATAGCCCGGGCGATGGTTCAGGAACCCAGGGTCCTAATTTTAGATGAACCCACGAACAACCTGGACATATCCAACCAGCACGTTACGATGCACATGATTAAGGATGCCATTCGATCCAGAGGCATGTGCACGATCATGACGATGCACGACATAAACTTGGCAGTTCACTATTCCGACCGTTTCCTGTTCATGAAGGACGGAAAAGTGGCGGCATACGGAGGTGCGGAGATAATAACCGAAGAGGTCATAAGAAAGGTCTACGGCATCCGTGCGGAGATAATCTGCCACCGGGGCATTCCGTTCGTTGTTCCCAGCGATTCATCGAAGTATGAGCATCTTGCGGACCATCCCCATCCCCATGATATACATGACCACATTCACGATTGATCGCCGGACACATCGATCGGGTCGGCAGGATAACGGCGTTTCATCTGTCATATGGCCGATAACAATCCGAACAATATCTCTTTCCTGCGCTCAGCCTTATCTTATCTTCCCTGCAGAACTCTCTGCATTCGTCGCATCTGATGCTATCAAACAGCACGGCTTTCTCAGGAATACCGTACTTTGGGGCCTTTATCTCAACTATGTCATCCCGCGGAGCCGTAAGGATATCTTTCATTGCTTTTTCTTTATCATCAGTTCTCTCGCGCGGTTTGAACAGCACTCTGGCACTCTTTCCCGTTCTTCTGTCAAAGAATGAGAATGCCATCTTTCCTGACGGTCTCATGATCAGATTCCCTTTGCCTATCGTGCAGGAGATAAGGCACTGGATGCAGTCTACGCCGCATGCATCATTCTCCGCAACACATACTATCTCTTCATCCGCTGTCCTTTTCAGAGATATCCCCAATTCCTCCATCCCTATCTCTGCCGCTCTGTATCCCATTGCCAATCCAGGACACGCATGACCGTGGAACCTCACACATTCGTCCCAAAGTTCTTTGTTCATGATAACACCTTTTTAATTATTTGTAATACTGAACCATGTTATAATCATTTGTCCTATATCGCATAATTCAGAAAGGTATTAATTCAGGAATAAGTTTGTAGGCGCCGAGCCGAGATAGTCTAGCCCGGTACGGCGCGAGCCTGGAAAGCTCGTGGGAACTTTCCCTCGGGAGTTCGAATCTCCCTCTCGGCGCCTTTTTCTCATACAGTATCTCAGCCGAAAGTCCCCGATATATATCTCCTTGTAAGCTCGCTCTTCGGAATCTCAAATACATCTTTGGTCCTTCCGAACTCCTCCAGCCTGCCCATGTACATGAACCCAGTATAGTCGCTGATCCTCTTCGCCTGCTGCATGTTGTGAGTGACAGTGACCACAGTGTACTCTTTCTTAAGTTCCAGCGCCAGTTCCTCGATCTTCGCGGTGGCGATGGGGTCCAGCGCAGATGTGGGTTCGTCCATCAGAAGCACTTCTGGATTGATCGACAGCGCCCGCGCGATGCATAACCTCTGTTGCTGCCCTCCCGATAGGGACAGAGCAAAGGTGTTGAGCCTGTCCTTCACTTCGTCCCACAAAGCGGCTTTCCTGAGAGATTCCTCGACAATGGCATCCAGTTCTTTGTGGTCCTTCACACCGTGGAGCTTCGGGCCGTATGTGATGTTGTCCTTGACCGTCATCGGGAAAGGATTGGGCTTCTGGAATATCATCCCTACCTTCTTCCTTAGATGAAGAACGTCTGTGCCCGGCTCGCATATATTATCTCCGTCAAAGAATACTGTTCCAGCGGTCTTCGTTCCGTCTATCAGGTCATTCATTCTGTTGAACACCCTGATCAAAGTGGACTTTCCGCATCCGGAAGGTCCTATGAGTGCGGTTATTGCGTTCTTTTTGATCGGTATGTTGATGTCCATCAGTGTCTGCTTATCCCCGTACCAGAAATTAAGGTCATTTGTTTCGATTATGTTCATTGTTTCTGTAATATTTTCACCATCCTGTTTTTTTGTTATATCTGCGTCTTATTATCGAAGCTGCCGCGAAGAGAACTACAACGATGATCATCAGCACCAGCGCCGTGCCATATTGGTTGGTTGTGGAACCAGGCACCTCGGCCACCAGGAAATATAAGTGATATGGCAGTGCCATTACCGGATCCAGAAGCGAGAATGATGCGGTCGTTTTGAACGCAACCACAGCAGTGAACATTATGGGGGCGGTCTCTCCGATCGCTCTGCCTATGCTTAATATGAATCCCGTGATCACGCCTCCCATTGCCGCAGGGAGTACAACCTTTGATATAGTGTGCCACTTGCTCGCTCCCATCGCGGCGGATGCCTCCGCAATCTCCTTAGGCACCGCAGCCACCGCCTCTTCTGT
>JAIRQG010000086.1 GCA_031256615.1 Candidatus Methanoplasma sp.
AGGATTTGACTCCGGTTGATCCTGCCGGCGGCCACCGCTATAGGAATTCGATTAAGACATGCGAGTCGAGAGTCGTTATGGACTCGGCGGACTGCTCAGTAACACGTGGACAACGTGCCCTTAGGTGGAGCATAATCTCGGGAAATTGAGGATAATACTCCATAGGTCATGAAACCTGGAATGGTTTGTGGCCAAAAGTTCCGGCGCCTAAGGATCGGTCTGCGGCCTATCAGGTAGTAGTGGGTGTAATGTACCTACTAGCCTATGACGGGTATGGGCCTTGAGAGAGGGAGCCCAGAGTTGGATTCTGAGACACGAATCCAGGCCCTACGGGGCGCAGCAGTCGCGAAAACTTCACAATGGGGGCAACCCCGATGAGGGAATTCCTAGTGCTAGCACATTAGTGTTAGCTTTTCTTTAGCATAGATAACTAAAGGAATAAGGGCTGGGTAAGACGGGTGCCAGCCGCCGCGGTAATACCTGCAGCCCAAGTGGTGGTCGATATTATTGAGTCTAAAACGTTCGTAGCCGGTTTAATAAATCCTTGGGTAAATCGGGAGGCTTAACCTTCCGAATTCCGAGGAGACTGTTAAACTTGGGACCGGGAGAGGCTAGAGGTACTTCTGGGGTAGGGGTAAAATCCTGTAATCCTAGAAGGACCACCGGTGGCGAAGGCGTCTAGCTAGAACGGATCCGACGGTGAGGGACGAAGCCCTGGGTCGCAAACGGGATTAGATACCCCGGTAGTCCAGGGTGTAAACGCTGCAGACTTGGTGTTGGAGATCCTTTGGGGGTGTCCAGTGCCGGAGAGAAGTTGTTAAGTCTGCTACTTGGGGAGTACGTCCGCAAGGATGAAACTTAAAGGAATTGGCGGGGGAGCACCGCAACGGGAGGAGCGTGCGGTTTAATTGGATTCAACACCGGAAAACTCACCAGGGGAGACTGTTACATGAAAGCCAAGCTAATGACTTTGCTAGATTTTCAGAGAGGTGGTGCATGGCCGTCGTCAGTTCGTACCGTAAGGCGTTCTCTTAAGTGAGATAACGAACGAGACCCTCACCAATAGTTGCTACCATTCCCTCCGGGGGGTGGGCACACTATTGGGACCGCTGGCGCTAAGTCAGAGGAAGGAGAGGTCAACGGTAGGTCAGTATGCCCCGAATCTCCTGGGCTACACGCGCGCTACAAAGGGCGGGACAATGAGTTCCGACACCGAAAGGTGAAGGCAATCTCGAAACCCGTCCGTAGTTCGGATTGAGGGTTGTAACTCACCCTCATGAAGCTGGATTCCGTAGTAATCGCGAATCAACAACTCGCGGTGAATATGCCCCTGCTCCTTGCACACACCGCCCGTCAAACCATCCGAGTTGGGTTTCAGTGAGGCTGCCCCTAATTAGGGTTGTCGAACTGAGATTTAGCAAGGAAGGTTAAGTCGTAACAAGGTATCTGTAGGGGAACCTGCAGATGGATCACCTCCTACGCAGGGTGGGGCACAGCCCCACCCTCAAAACAAAACAAGCGTAAAATATTGCAAGGAAAATCAGTTATAGTGATTTTCCCGCAATTCCGAAGGCAGCTTACCATGCACTAAACGTAGCATCGAACGTCATCCGCATATTTTTTTCATATTTTCAACTGTCAGCTCTCATTGATCCGCTGAACTCGAAAAAGAGAGATCAGGGTTGTCAAATTCTCATAAAGTAACACTGTTACGATACATTTATATATTACAACTCACATCTTTAATTTAGCGTAACATTGTTACGTCAATAATGGAGGCAGAAGATGGATGAGGAACTAATATCCAAAAAGGAGCTGTTGGAGCTGAAAGGGATATCCTACGGCACATTGTACCGCTGGAAACGAAAACAGCTGATACCGGATGAATGGTTCATCCGGAAATCCACATTTACCGGTCAGGAGACCTTCTTTCCGCGGGATCTGATACTGGAAAGAGTGGACAGCATACTGAACAGCAAAGCGGGGACATCCCTTGATGATCTTGCGGAGATCCTTTCCGGCTCTCCGATGGAGTTAAGCATAACCCTGAAAGAGATGAAGCAGAGGGAAATGATATCCGAGACCGCAAGGTTCGCGGCGGAGCCGTTCTTCCCCGGAATGACGGACTTCGACGGTGCGCTGATCACTTACGCTGTCGGCGGGCCGATCGAGAGAGGCGACCTGTCGCTGGAAGATGCAAGGACAATGATCCAAAGCATGATGGCCGCCGACAGGGAAGCAATGCGCCGGAGCACCGTATCCCTGTACAGGAAACACGGGGTTGCATTCTGCATCATTCTTTTCGATGCATCCATGGCGCAGATGGATGCAGCATCTAAACTTGTTTTCGAAATGAACATGCCCCAGTCCGCTGCGGCATTTAAGGAGATATTATCAAAAGTAGGAGTGGAAGATCATGAGTAATCTGGTTTTGAATGGAAAGAGCAACATGTCCGGGGGCACTTTCGAAGAAGTGGACGTAGACGGTGTGATAACGATAAAGGGCGACCTGATATGCGATACGATGGAAGTGGACGGAATATTCAAGGTCAGGGGGAATACGCACATCAAAGAGAAAATGGAGGTCGACGGCGTCTGCAAGATATTCGGCGATCTGAATGCAGAGAACATGGATATCGAAGGCGTTCTGACGGTCTACGGGAACGTGACGGCCGAGAGCGCCAAAATAGAAGGCGCCATTAAGCTGGACGGAACATTCAACGTGGGACTGCTGGATCTCAAATTCTTCAACTCTCCCGATATAAAGGAGATAGTGGGAGGCAAGATACACATACGCAACGGCACGAAGAGATGGTACTTCAAGGCCGAACTGATAGAAGGAGACGATGTGCACGTAGAAAGGTCTAAGGTAAAACTGATCCGCGGCGATAACGTCATTATCGGCGCGGGCTGCACCGTGGACAGGGTCGAATACCGCAGCGGACTGGAGATCCATCCGAAGTCGAGGGTGAAAGAGAAGATAGTGCTGAGCTGAGAGATACGGGGCCCTCCCCGCTTTTCTTTGCCGCTCTTATCAGCGGGGATGCGGCCTGTCTCCTGACCTCAGGAGATAGTCCTTCCCGCTTTCCATCAGCTCAATGAACTTTCCCGGATCGCCCGAAAGCGATGCTTCCCGAACTTCTTTGACCGCTTTCTCAAAAACGTTCCACATCTCTTCAGTGTTATCGTTCAGGTTCTGTATCTCATGATAGAGCGGAGCGTTCTCTTCTGATACAGGGATGCAGGTGTTCAGGCATTTTTTGAAGGTTGTAGAGGCGATCCGGTTCAGCTCATCGAAGGGTATGCCGCTCTCCCTCAGCGCTGTGAAGAATACTATGTTGGACGCGTGAGCGAACGCCAGCACATATGCCGCGAGCTCATCGTGCCTCTCGATGCTTGTGAAAATGAGGTTCGACCCTTCGCTGTCGAAGAGTTCCGCAGCCTCGGCAACAGCTTCCTTGCACCCGCAGTCGCATACGACCACGTTGCGGCCCAGCATCGAAACTATCGACGGGCCGAACATGTGGTGCACCGAACATACTTTCCTGCGCCCCGCCATCTCTTTGAGGCATTCTGCGAAGGGGGATTTCACCGATGAGATGTCGAATATCAAAGCGTCCTTTTTGCAGACGGCGTCGGCCTCTTTCAGTTTTGATCCGACGGACGATATCGGCACGGAGATGATGACGATGTCCGAATCCTTCATATCGTCGGCGCATCCGGCGGACCTGCTGACGATGTTCACATCCGCCCCCATGCCGGTAAGGTATCTTTGCAGCCACCTTCCCATTCCGCCTGTGCCGCCGACGATTGTAATCTTCTTCCCGCATCTTTTTTTCGGGATGGCCGACTGGAGTTCAACGGAACTTTCTATGAGCAGTCTGCAAACGGATTCGGACACATCCTGCGGAAGCGACGAGTTCTCGGACATCTCGCGGTATCTTTCGATCACCTTCTTCTCAACATCCGTATTTCTGAGAGGGAGCCCGAGCTCGTTCTTCAGGATGCCGACCTCCTTCGCAATGTCATTGCGCCGGATCATCAGTTCGATGATCTCAGAGTCTATCGCCTCGATCTCTTTTCTCAGATGCTCCAGGTCCTTTTTCATGCTCTCCGTCCGATGGTATCCATCAGTTCTCTTTGACCTTCTCTTCCACGACCATTCCGAAGTGCCTTCCGCCTTCCATAAGGCGCACCAGCACCTCATCTCCGGGTTTGAGCTCGTTGACAGAAACGGAGCCGCTGGCCGTAACGAGTTTGACGGTCTCGGCGTTCTGGAGCACGGTCGTGTACTCTTTGCCGTTGTGTTCCGCCGTTACCATAAGCATAGGTCTGACCTCAGCTTTGCATCTTCCCACAGATGCCACCTTTGTGTTCCCCTTCCTTCCGATTATCAGCACATCGTCGCCCGCGTGCAGTTCGGAAAGATACCGTGTCTTGCCGTCCGGGACCATGACGTACGCATGCACCGCGCCCGCGTTCACTCTGAACGGGCGTGCCGCAACGTATCCGTTCTCTTCGCTTTCTGATTGGACAAGGAACAGGCAGGACGACTGCGATCCGACGAGCATGCCTTCGCCGGGGATCATCGTCGAGCAGGTGTCGACGCAGACACGGTCGCCCGTCTGTATGTTCTTCACGCTGACCACCTTGATGGCGGTCAGTCCCATGTCCGACGTTGTTTTCACATTCTTTATGATATCTTTCACATCTTCCGGGTTTTTCACGTCGATGACGATGCCGTCCGTGCCCTTCTCAAGTATGTTACGGCACAGGTCAGCCTCGCCCGAAGACGAGACGCGGGCCATTATCCTTGTTCTCCCCGCAGACGCGGCGATTAGGTTCTCGTACGGGATTATGGACCAGACCCCCGTTGAAACCACCAAGGTATCCTCTTTGCCGCAGAGGCCCATGGCATCTTTCTGTTCTTTCGGCGACGCGATCCTGACCATTCTGCCTTTGAGGTCGCCGGACAGTACGCCGTCCGTGTTGATCACCAATCTGACCTTTCCGAGCGATGAGAATATCTCATCGCCGGGACGGACGATGAATGTATTGATCCCGCTCTCAAGTCCAGATATCAGCATTTTTTTTCTCTTTTCGACGTCATCTGGGACGTCTGCCCTCATCCATATCTCTTTCATGAATATCACTTCAGGAGCCTCGACGCTTCTTTCACGGTCATCCCTTTCAGGACGATGCCGGAGATAGCTTCGGTCATAGCCCTAGGGTTGCTGTGCTGGAATATATTTCTTCCTATAGAAACGCCTCTTCCTCCTGCCTCAATGGAGTCGTATACCATGTTCAGTATATCCATGTCGGAATCCATCTTCGGGCCTCCGGCGATGAGCACCGGAGCAAGCGCGCCCTTCACAACGTTCCTGAAAGAGTCAATATCCCCTGTGTAACTCACTTTGATCATGTCCGCGCCGAGTTCTGCGGCGACCCTTGCGCAGTGAGCGACCTTTTCAGGATCGAACTGATTCTTTATGGCAGGCCCGCGGGCGTATGCCATGACCAAGAGCGGCATCCCCCATTCCGCGCAGTCCCTCGAGACCTTGCCCATGTCCGACAGCATCTGAGGCTCGGTATCCGCGCCGAGGTTCACATGTATCGACACTGCGTCCGCCCCGAACTTCAGACCCTCTTCCACGCTTGACACCAATACCTTGCTGTCAGAGGAGGAACCCAGGTTCGTGGATGCGGAAAGGTGGAGTATCAATCCTACGTCATTCCCGGCGGTCCGGTGCCCGTACGGTATTATGCCCTTCTGCATAAGGACGGCGGTAGCGCCGCCTTGGCTCACTGCGTTCACAGTGCTTTTCATATCGATTATGCCGGGTATCGGGCCGATGGAAATACCGTGGTCCATCGGTACAATGACCGCATTCCCTGTTTCCCTGTTGATTATTCTTTCCAAACGAATGTTCTTTCCAAACATTTTCATCACCGTGCTACGTGCTAACATGTAGCATACTATTTAAACATGTCTCTTAATATGATTTCTGAAATGTGCCCGCTTTGTTTCAACGCAGCACGTTCCGAACGGCAAATAATCATGCAATGTATGCATAATGCGCAAAGTTCAATATTATTGGGCGTGCGTTTGCAATAAAATAACACTTTTATGCGCATCAGAGCAATTGCTTGCCCATGCATGGTCTGTTTATTATAAAGGGAAAAGGTTTGATCCGCAGCGCGGCATTCATTCGATCTTCAGGATCTTCATGTCCGCCGCAACAGAGGAGCTTCCCTTAAGGCCGAAGGTCCCGACGAGTACTTTCAGTATGTTCGGCGAAACGAACTCCGGAAGGGTCGGACCGATCATGATGTCCTTCACGCCGAGGTGCAGCAGGGCCAGAAGCACAAGGCATGCCTTCTGCTCATACCAAGAGATGTTGAACGCCAGAGGGAGTTCGTTAACCGACAGGCCTGTTGCTTTAGCAAGCTCGAGCGCAACCACGACCAAGGAATAGCAGTCGTTGCACTGACCCGCGTCCAGCACCCGCGGTATTCCGTCGATGCTTCCGAGTTTCAGTTTGTTGTATCTGTACTTGGCGCATCCCGCCGTAAGGATGATCGTATCCTTCGGAAGGGCTTCCGCGAACTCGCTGTAGTATGTTCTATCGGACCTTCTCCCGTCGCATCCGGCCATGACCACCAGTTTCTTCACCGCGCCCGAAGAGATCGCGCCGAGCACTTTATCGGTCAGGCCCAGGACGGTGTCGTGCGCGAATCCGATAGTTATCGATATGTCATCGATGGGTTCGGGAGGCTTGCACGTTTTAGCGAGTCCGATCATCTTTGAGAAGTCCGTGTGGCCGTTCTTCTTCGGAATGTGCTCTATGCCGCCGAACCATACCGGGCCGGTGGTGAACAGCCTTTTTGAATACGACTCAGCAGGCGGGACCAGACAGTTCGTCGTTACGAGTATGGGCCCGTTGAACGAAGCGAATTCCTCCCTCTGCCTGTGCCATGCGTTGCCGTAGTTCCCTACAAGATTTTTATACTTCTTGAATTTCGGATATGCATTCGCGGGGAGCATCTCGCCGTGGGTGTAGACATCCACGCCGCTTCCCTTTGTCTGTTCGAGAAGTTCCTCAAGGTCCTTCAGGTCGTGGCCGGTGATCAGTATGCCCGGCTTGTTGCGGACCTTGAGACTGACGTCTGTTATTTCCGGGGGCCCGTAGGTCTCCCTGTTCGCTTTATCCAAAAGCGCCATGCACTTCACGCCTACGGCTCCGCATTCCAGGACGGTGGAGAGAAGACTGTCTGCGGACAGG
>JAIRQG010000125.1 GCA_031256615.1 Candidatus Methanoplasma sp.
TTTCGGCGCAGATATGCCCATGCGGTCAAACAGTTCCGGGTGTTTGAGCGGGAGTTCGATCATCTCCCTTATCCTTTTAAGTTCATCATCCAAACCGCCGATGTCGTCGTATGTTGTGTGACCGCATCGCACCTTCTCTTTTTCGACCGGTTCGCTTTTTAGGATTATCTCGGTCTCGGGACATACGACAACCGGCCCTTCGGGGATTGTTGATACAACATGGAATGATGTCCTGTTGCCCATCAGGGCGAGGTTCGGGATCATGATCGTCATGCCCGTAATGAGTGGCCTCCTCATCAGCCCGATCTTGAATACGCTGTCGATCCCCTCGTCATTGCTTGTTCTTTTGTTTTCGGAAATGTTAGGATGGAGGATCACTTTCTCAGCGTCGGACGGTTCGCACTTCTTTATGCATACTGTCTCATCCACGCTCACTTCTGCGCTCGTTCTGGTTGGACCGTCAATGCGTATGAGCTTCTTGCCTTCATCGCCAGGCTCTCCCTTGAATATTATGGCCGCAACCGTTCTTTTACCGGCAATCACTACAACATCGCCCAGCCCAAGCCCTAGGCGCTTGCGGGATTCGTTGTCTATCCTTGCCCTCCCGTATCCCACCTCTGACTGCCTTTTCGTCATTGCGACCTTGAGCTCTAAAAACTTCTCCATTTCGCTCAGAGATATCCTTCTAATAATATTTCATTTGATTGCTCGGGAGCCCTCCAGTATTCATGCTGAAAGGGTTCCTGGCTGTGCCCCTGATCGGTACGGCTGCACCCTCATACAGCCTCCTTGCTTATGTTTTTCGGTATTTTGACACGCGCATACGTGCGCCGACAGTTAATTATACGCTAACCACAAATATCGAACCATAGAGACATTTGTATATCCCTAATATGCAGAGTGGCAGGGGGGCATGGGAACGGCGAATACCTGAGAGCTGCTTGAGGCTGCGGTTTCTCTAACGTCCATATTCCAAAATATAATCGGCGGTTAGCCAAGGAAGTGTGTAACATGGTAGCGCATAATAATGAAAATAAGAACAAAATGTTCGAAAAACGCCCTATCCTGAAATACGGGATGCTTGCATTAGTGTTATTGGTGGCGTCGGCCATTGTGGTACAGGTCGTCCCGGGAGGAACAGAAGACACAGCGGCTGCTGATGTCTCGATCAACCTGGACAACAACATCGGCTCCGGGACCGGATATTCGTGGAGCGGCACTACATTAACCATTAACGGAAATAACAACACCTACACCATCACTCAAAGCATCTCAACCGTTTTGGAGAGAAAGATCGTTGTTCCATACGGCGTGAGCAGTGTTACGGTGAAGATCAACGGCATTAACATCAGAGGAGATGTCGAAATTCAGTGCATCGCACCCGTGAAGCTGCTTTTGGCAGGCACCAACGTGATCAGCGGGAGCATCCTGTTGCCGAAAGACTCAACGATCACCATCGACAGCGCCGACAGCACCAATGCCCGCCCGGGCAACGTCAACGGCACACTGAATGTCACTGCTTCAGTTTCCGCTTACGCAGGTATCGGCGGCAGCGGGACCGGTGACGGCAGCGGCGGCACAATAACCATCAACGGCGGGACCGTGAACGCGATCGGCGGCCAATATGCCGCAGGCATCGGCGGCGGCGGCAACGGCGGCGGTACTGTGGTCGTCGGCGGCGGCACTGTTACCGCCACAGGCGGCGGCGGTGCAGCAGGCATCGGCGGCGGCAATAACGGCAGCGGGACAGTGACTATACGCGGCGGGACAGTGACCGCAGTCGGCGGCGCCGGCGGCGCAGGCATCAGCGGCGGCAGTAACGGCGGCGGGACAGTGACCATCGCCGGCGGGACCGTGACCGCAGTCGGCGGCAGCGGCGGCGCAGGCATCGGCGGCGGACAGAACGGCGGTGGCGGCACCATAACCGTCGGGAGCAATACGACCATAAAGGCATATTCAGTCGGAAGACCTGCCATCCACGCTTCCAGCATAAGCTCCGCAAGCACCGGGTATTTTGTGAATCTCACTCTCGGTACGGATCTTCCCTCGGGAGCTTCGAGCATACTTGTTTATGCTTACGGCACCACGAATACAGTGCTGGCAACGCTGACGCCGCCTGATTCCAATTACAGAGGTTTCGCCTTCACGCTGCCGAATTCCACATCCTCGAAGCACTACAGCATTTTTGTGCTGAACTCGGAGGGACAGAGACCGATCCTGCGCGCCAGTGACAGCAACCCAGACATCTATTCGATCAAAGGGCTGGACAACTACAATGTGTACAACAGCAATGCCAACAACGGCATCCTACCCGTAAAGCTGGATGTCCTCACGTCCGCTTTTGTCGCTGTCACAGATGTGTTCGGAGTGCCTGCATCGGTAACCATCGGAAAACCTTTGACCCTGAGCGGCGCGGCGGTCCCCTCTAACGCGACGAACCAGCCCATAGTATGGACGGTCAAGAACGCTGGAACCACAGGGGCGACCATAAGCGACAATGTGCTTTCCGCCACAGATGAAGGTACTGTTGTGATAACAGCCACCATCACCAACGGCACTGCCACCGGCACCAGCTTTGTAAAGGACTTCAATATCGCCGTGAGTGTAAAGGAAAAAAGTTCCGGCGGCGGAGATTCGGGCCCGAGCATGTGGATGTGGGTCGGCATGGTGATAGCCATCATCATCCTTCTTGCCATCACGGTGTCCATGCTGCGCAAGGGCGGCGTGATCAGAAGCTGAACCAAACCGCAAAACACTGCGGCGAGAAACATTTTTGACAACCTGCCGGCCTCGGCCGGCAGATCCGTTTTTCTCAGCAGCTCCCCGGTCTGCCGACGAACCCGGAGCATGTGCCCAAAAGTGCGTACATATCCATGCCGGCAGCGGTACGATGCAGACATTTTTCACTGCATATTCATTGCCATTACCGGACCGACGGCTTTGTCTGATGATGCTGCCAAACGAGAAAAAAACAGCATGTTGGCACATATATAGTACTCGAAAGCCTTAATATAGGTGCGTGCGTTTTTCTTCTCTTATTATGAAAGCGCTAGAGAATCCATTTTCAAAGCTGAAAGACAACATCAAGATAGGAAAGACACCGCGCATACAACAAGAGCTTGCCGCCTGCCTGCAGTGCGGATACTGCATCAGCGTATGCGAGGCCCACAATCAGACCCCGTGGGAATCCGTCACTCCCAGGGGAAAGATCTACTATCTCAGGCAGCTCAGCAATGCAGGAAGCACAGACAAGCTGCTAGGAAGGGAGGTTGCCCTCAGCCCGTATTTCGTTGACGCGATGTACAAATGCACCGGCTGCGGGAACTGCGAGGTAGTATGCCATGCCAACATACCGCTTGTGGAGTTCTGGGAGACCGTTAGGAAATGGATGGTCGATGAAGGCGTCGGTCCGATGAGCGCGCACAAAGGCATGGCAACGAAGGTCGGAGCCGTACACAACCCGTACGGAGAGCCGCCTTCCAAGAGAGGAGACTGGTGGCCTGCGGAGGTGGAGAAATCCGCTGCTCCTGAAGTTATGTTTTTTGCAGGATGCACCGGAGCATACAGACAGCAGAGTCTGCCGCAGACCGGCGTGCGCGTGCTTGCTAGGGCGGGAGTGAAGATCAGCACGCTCGGCCCCGATGAGTGGTGTTGCTCGTCGCCTCTGCTCAGAACCGGCACCAACAAATATTCTCTGGAGTGCGCAGAGAAAGTGGTGGAGGGAGCGGACGGCGTCGGCGCAAAGGATATGGTGATGACGTGCTCAGGATGCTATAAGACCGTTTCCACCGACTTCGGAAAGTTCTATGCGAAGACCGGACAGAACGTATATCACTTCTCCCAGTATGTGGAGAAGCTTATTGCAGAGAAGAAACTCCCGCTAAACCACGAATTCAAAGCAAAAGTGACATATCACGATCCATGCCACATGGGAAGGCATATGGGGGTCTTCGATGCGCCCAGGAACGTCCTGAAGAAGATCAAAGGCCTGGAACTTGTGGAAATGACCCGCACAAAAGAGAACTCAAGGTGCTGCGGCGCCGGAGGCGGGTACAAGAGCCAATATAATGATCTGGCTGTGAACATCGCCGCTGAGAGGATAAAAGACGCAGAGGAGACCGGTGCGGAGATCCTCGTTACCTGCTGTCCGTTCTGCGTTGTCAATCTGACGCAGGGGGCAAAGCAGGCCGGTTCCAAGATCAAGATCATGGACCTTTCGGAGATCCTCCTGAAAGTGACCGCTCCTATCGAGAAACCTGCCGAGGGCGCTAAGCCCGATGCGGCGAAAGAAAAGCCACGGGAAGTTTCGCCCGATGCCGCCGCTGCAGAAAAAGAAAAGCAGGCCGCTTTGGAAAAAGAGAAGGCTGCCGCTGCAGAAAAAGAAAAGCAGGCCGCTTTGGAAAAGGAGAAGGCTGCCGCTGCAGAAAAAGAAAAACAGGCTGCTGCAGAAAGAGAAAGGCTGGCTGCTTTGGAAAAGGAGAAGGCTGATGCTGCAGAAAGAGAAAGGCTGGCCCAGGCTGAGAAAGATCTACCGGCCGCAGAGGCCGAAGCAGATGCTGAGGAGGAGGAAGAGTTCATCGGAGAGGACATCTGGACCGATAATTCCCCCGAAGCGCTTGTAAGAAGGGCCTCATGGAACAAAGGCCTGAGGTGCAGGAAGGACTACGGACCAAACAATATACCTGTGGCATTCGTTAAACCGAAGGTGGCAGTGTACATCCTCGAAAAAGGAGAAGCAGATGCAGCGGTAAAGAAGGAACTTGAGGATGAAGGATGGATCGTCCTGTCTTTCCTTGAGAAAGATGTCACTGACGGAGAAGAACAGGCGGTCAAGATAAAAGCGGCCGTCAAAGAGAACCGCAGAGCGCACAGCAAGAAAAAGAGAAGATAAACCATTTGCCGGGACCTCCCGGCAATATCCTTTTTTATAATGTCATTCGAAATACTCTGTCCGGAACTCATTTCTGCTTTGAAAGACAGAGGCATAACGCAGCCTACCGACCCTCAGAGGGACGTTATCCCGAAGATACTCTCCGGGAAGAACATCCTTCTCGTCGCTCCCACCGGCATCGGAAAGACCGAGGCCGCCATGCTTCCGATATTTGATTCGATATTTAAGACAAAAGGAAAGAATGGGGTTCGCTGCCTCTACATAACGCCTCTGAGAGCGCTGAACAGGGACATGCTGAAAAGGATGGAGGACTACGGAAGGGCGCTGGACATCTCCGTAGGCGTTAGGCACGGAGACAGCACACAGGCGGAAAGGAACAGACAGTCGCAGAAGGCTCCCGAGATCCTTATCACAACGCCGGAGACACTGCAGGTGCTTTTTACAGGCAAACGGCTGAGAGAACATCTCAAGAACATTGAGTGGGTGGTCATAGACGAGGTCCACGAGCTGTCAAGCACCGAAAGAGGCGCACAGATGAGTGTTGCCCTGGAAAGACTTGCGGAATTAAGCGGAGAGTATCAGAGGATAGGTCTGTCCGCGACCGTCGGCGATGTGGAGGATGTCAAAGGGTTCCTTTCCGGGGTGGGTAGGGAGATAACGATCTGCAAGCACGACACGCACAGGGAATTCGAAATAGTGGTGGAGTGCCCTGCTCCGGACGAGAATGACGCGGTCCTTCTGGATAAACTGCAAAGCGACCCCGAGATCCTGGCTGTGATGAAAAGGGCAAGACGGCTGATGGAATCCGGAAGGTCCACGCTGTTCTTCGTGAACACAAGGGAGACGGCAGAGTGGCTTGCAGCAAGGTACCACCTCTGGGATGAGGATTTTTCCATTGACGTGCACCATGGGTCCCTTTCAAAAGAGAACCGGATGAATATCGAGGACAGATTCAAAAACGGCGACCTTAAAGCGGTCATCGCAACCTCTTCCCTTGAGCTGGGGATCGATATCGGATCAGCAGACCTTGTCATACAATACAACTCTCCCAGAGAGGTCTCCCGGATGATACAGCGCGCCGGGCGCGCCGGACACAGGATGGGCGAGGTCATCCGCTCGGTGATCCTTGCGACGGCGCCGGACGAGGTAGCCGAAGCGCTGGTCATAGCAAGGAGGAGCGACGCGAAGGAATTGGAATATTTCAAAGGAAGAAAGAACCCTTTCACCGTGCTTGCAAACCAACTGATCGCGATGACGATGAGCGGCCGTACCGACAGAGACCTTGCGTATAAGATATTCAGAAGATCGAATCCATTCCGGACCCTTTCCCGTTCAGACATGGACAATGTGCTTGAACAGCTGAAATCCATAAAAATGATATTCGAGGACGAGAGCGGATTCAGGCGTTCGAAGAAGGGGATGCAGTATTTCTATGACAACATCTCCATGATCCCCGACGAGAGGACCTATCTCATAAGGGACATTAGCACAAGAGGGATCATCGGGACCCTGGACGAGAGTTTTGTTGCCTCCTTCGCCGAACCGTATGCGATGTTCATCGCAAAAGGCAGGACATGGAGGATCGTTGAGATGAGGGAGGACGAGCTCCTTGTCGAAGAGGCAAGGGATGTGGGGTCTGTGCCGTCCTGGGCAGGTTCGGACATACCTGTTCCTTTCGAGGTCGCCATGGAGGTCGGAAGGATGCGCCATAAGATGAATTATGACAGATACCCAGGCGATGAGAACTGCTACAAAAAGGTCTCGGAATACATCAACGAGCAAAAAGAAAAATGGCCGGTCCCCACCGACGATACGATAACTCTCGAAACCGGGGACAGGCTGGCAATACTGAACTGCTGTTTCGGGAGCAGGGTCAACGAGACCTTCGGAAAGATCTACTCTGCGCTTCTCACGGCGCGCCTCGGAGAAAGCATCGGCGTATCGACCGATCCGTACAGAATAATCCTTGAGCTTCCCAGGAACATCGACAAAAAGATCCTGGAAGATACCTTCAGATCCATACGGCCGGGGACCATAGAGTCGTTGGCCAGAAAGACCATACTCAACTCAACATATCTGAAATGGCGTTTCGTACATGTAGCAAAGAAATTCGGCATAATCGAAAAAGGGGCGGACCACCGGTTCATCAACTTCAACCGCCTTTTCGAGCTTCATAAAGATACTCCGGCATATAACGAAGCGATCAATATTGTGCTGTGGGAGGATCTCGACATCGAAAACACCGAGCTTGCGGTGAAAATGCTGGCAGAAGGGAAGATAAAGATCAGGGTCGGCGGCGTATCCCGCATAGGCCTTGAAGGAATTGTGAGGTCAAAGGAACTTATGCAGCCCAGGAGAGCGGACCACACCATTCTGATGGCGCTCAAGAAGAGGCTGGAAGAGGAAGTGCTGCACGCATCTTGTCTGAACTGCCTCAACCAATGGAGAATGAGGGTAAGCGATGCTCCTCAGCAGATAAGATGTTCTAAATGCGGCGGGAACATGGTTGCCCTCCTCAAAGAGTATGAGAGAGAAAGCATCAAGAGCATCAAAATGAAGGAACGCGGCGAACAGGAGAAGAAGGATGCCATGAGAGTTTCGCGCAACGCGAACCTTGTCAACGAATATGGAAAAAGGGCTGCCATCGTCCTTGCAGGCAGAGGCGTGGGCCCCGACGGCGCCTCCAGGATCCTGAGGAGCATGCATCTTGATGAGGATGATTTCCTCCGCGACATAATGAACGCAGAGATCCTTTACGCCAAGAACAAACGTTTCTGGGACTGATCAGATATTGCTATCTTTGTTGTTGGTATTCAACTCACCCAATATGATTTTGAACTGTCTTTTGAACAAAGGAATCTCTTCAGTCACAGTGTACCATATCTGATTCAAATCGATTTTCCAATAGTGGTGTGCAATCACTATTCTAAGCCCAATAATCCCTGGCCAATCGATTTCTGGATACCTGGCTGTGAGCCCCACGGACAGGTTATTCACAGCCTCTCCGAAACATTCGAGATAGGATCACATTATCTTGGTAGCGTTTGTTGTTCATGAATATCTCCACATCTTCTCCATAAAACCGTATGTGATCTTCTATCCAATTGCACTGTTCAATGATATCTATGACAAGAGTTCGGTCATCTCTCATATATGACCACTCCGTCTCTTTCAACATTGAGAAGAAATTCAGACCCTTTTTCCAGAGCATTTCTGGATATGACATCAACCTCTTTGCCGATGGCGTGCCTTATGTCCATGTACAGATGCCCAAATGTTACAGCACTCTTGACGCTTCCAGGATCAATGCAGAAATCATAATCGCTGTCAGCAGCGGCATCGCCCCTTGCTGAAGAACCAAAAAGGACAACTCGATCTACATTATACCGTCTGGCAATCGGGACAAGAAGTTCTCTCAGATCCTCAATAGACAGCTTTTCTGACTTGTTGCCCATATGTGAGAGATAACGTCCGAAGATATAATTCTGGCCGCTTATGTGGTGCCACAACACATCTGAGATAAATCAAAGGGGCATCCGATGATGATATGGCGATACGGATATGTTGAAGCCTTTTCACCAAGAACAAACGTTTCTGGAACTGATCAGATATTGCCGCCCTTCGGCACGAATTCCGGTTTCTCCCTTTCTTCTGCAATTTCCTTCAGTTTGACATTCCTTGAAGCGAGGAACCCTTTGGATATTATGTACATTTCCGATGACGTATCCCTTGACGCCGCAGGCGAATGCGTCTTAACGGACACGAACCTCGACTCAAGCTCTTTGACAAGAGAATCCATCATATCTCCCATGAACACCTTCACCACCATCTTGCCTCCTTTCTTCAGGGTCCTGTCGCATACCGCCACAGCATACATGCACAGGTCCACGGATCTGGCATGGTCGGTGGAATAGTGCCCTCCGATATTGGGCGCCATGTCTGAGAGCACGACATCGACTTTTCCTCCGACGGTCTCCAAGAGTTTCCTCATTGTGCTGTCTTCTGTGATATCTCCGATTATGGTTGTGACGCCGTCCATAGGCCTTATGTAACGGAGGTCCACACCGACCACTTTCCCGTTTTCCCCGACACACTCCTTCGCCACTTGGAGCCATCCGCCGGGGGATGCCCCGAGGTCGACGACCGAGTCACCTTCCCGGAAGATGCCGAACTTTTCGTTTATCTGTACCAGTTTAAAGGATGCCCTGGACCTGTAATTGAGCTTCTTTGCCATTTTGTAATAGTGCTCATGCTTCCTTTCTTGGACCCAACGGTCGTGGAGAGACATTACAGAAGGTGATGAGGTTTACCGATAAACCATTTTGTATGGATTGTACGGTTGCCTGTCTGTCCCGCGCAAATGCGCATTTCTAAGAGATTCTGTGTTTAATGTTTATTATTTACATCGGCTTGAGATTTTTATTTAACCGCTCGACCATCCATAAGAGACGCTTATTGCGCCCGTCATCTGTTTTAGCATCAAAATATGCCCTTGCATAGGTCCTTTTTACCGACGGAGACATTGCGAGAAAGTTCGTGTAGGCTGGTTCATGCGCGCTCAGTATGTCCGACAATGTCGCTATCTGCTCGTCCGTGATCTCCGACGGTTTAGGTGCATCCCATTGACCGTTTTTCTTGGCCTCCTCTATTTTTGCTCTGCCGTGGTCCGTCATCATTCCTTGTTTTTCAAGAGCCTCGACTAATGCCTTATTTTTTTCAGACCATTTACTGTTCTTCCTTCGCACAGAGAAGTATTTCGCATATGATTTGTCATCTATGCTTTCCATTTGGCCGTCGATCCAGCCAAAACAAAGGGCTTCTTCAAGGGCCTCGCCCGCCTTTATTGTTTTTGGCCCGTCTGCCTTACCGAATAACATCCAAATGCCGCTGCTCGATGTGCAGTTGTCTTTCAGCCAATTTCTGAACTCGTCCCGTGAAGCGAACTGTAAGCGCTCGGTCATGTTATTTGCCGCCTGGTTTAAACTCCCCCATGTTACCGTTGAAATCGTACTGCTCAACTAATAAACTTACCAAATGCCTATGTTGTTCATATCAGAGTATCTGTTATTATTCTGTGTAAGGACCGCTCTTTCGGCAGCTTTTTGATGAAAACTAATAAGTGAATGAGTTCATTATCCGTCGGATATAAATGTCAAAAAGGTGGACCTATTCGAAAGCAGGAGTCAATATCGACGATAAATCAAAAGCCATAAGCTCTCTCGTCAGCGAACTGAGGTTCCAAAGAGACGGCATAGGACAGATGGTCCGCATCCCCAACCTCTTTGCAAGCCTGATCGATTTCGGCGATAAGTATCTCACTTTGGCGACAGACGGCGTCGGAACAAAGCTTCTGATCGCAAAAGAACTGGGAATCTGGAACACCGTAGGCATCGACTGCATCGCCATGAATGTGAACGATACCATATGCGTCAACTCCGAGCCCGTCTCCTTTGTGGATTATATCGCGATCGACAAGCCCAATGATGCCATCACAAAAGAGATAGGCATAGGACTGCAAAAAGGCGCAGAACTGTCCAACATGGAGATCGTCGGCGGAGAGATAGCTGTCCTCCCTGAGATGGTGAACGGTGTCGATCTTTCCGGGACGTGCTTGGGGTACGTTGAGAAGGACCGCGCCATCACCGGAGAAAAATGCGAAAGGGGCGATGCGATCGTCAGCCTGAGATCGACCGGCCTGCATTCCAACGGATATACACTGGCAAGGAAGGTCTTGGAATCCTCCAATGTTTCACTTAACGATAAGATAAAGGGTTTCTCAGGCACGATAGGGATGGAAATGCTCACGCCCACCGAGATCTACGTCAGGCAGGTCCTCGACATCACAAGGAATTACCCCGTTCACGGTCTCGTGAACATCACCGGCGGCGGCCTAAGAAACCTGCTGCGTATGAGGAAGGGGTTAAGGTACACCGTCAGTGAGCCGCTTGTCCCCGCCCGGATATTCGATGTTATCCAAGAAATGGGGAATGTCGAGGTCAGGGAGATGTACCAGACGTTCAATATGGGCATGGGTTTCATGATCATAATGCCGGAATCCGACGCTGCCGATGTTGTCAAGAGATACAAGAACGCAGACATAGTGGGAAGAGTGGACGATGGAAGCGGCGTTCTTTTGGAACCTGAGAACATCACTTACGACAAGTACTGATCCAGCTTCGAGCTTATCGCTCCGCAGACCGCTCCCAGAGCGGTGCATGTCTCAAGGGAGTAACCTCCGCCTGTGATGTCCACATGGTATTTCGGTATCGCGGCGACATCTTTCGGGACCCCATGCGGTCCGATGCCGAAAATGAGCATGACGCTCTTGCCCTCTCTGACCATATCTGCTATTTTGTCCGGTGCCGTCCTTTTTTTCTCATCGGGTTTGCTTGTCGTGAGTACCGGCTCTCCGAGCTGCGGCGGGAATCCCTTTGACGGATACGGGAACTTGCCGAACCTTCCTTTCTCTGCCAGCTCCATAAAATAATCTCCGTGGCCGCCGATGCTTGTTGTGCCTGCCACCCATTCGGCGATCTCCGTCGGCGTCCTTGCGTCCTCGGGGATCGGGAACCCTATAAGAGCCAGATTCATATCGAAAGCCATCGCCAGGCCTCCTGTTCTCGCGATGACCCTCCTGTGCGGTTCCCTGAATTTGTTGGGATCGTACGAATTGTAGAGCGCGATGGTGATCCTCCCTCTTGTCATCGGTCTCTCCTTATCCTTCTTCTTCCGGCAATGGCGTGCGCATCGCCGTCGAGGAATATCTCATAATCCGGGTTCTCGGCCTGTATCTTTTGGATCTCCTGCAGAACTTGAGAGAGCGTAAGCTCGCTTGTCCTTATGTCGATGAAAATCTTATCGGATTCCAAAGGATGCCCTCCCAGACACTGACCACGTCTGACGTATCGATGTTATATCAAAAAGATGTATGGTGCCGTGAGCCGGGCTCGAACCAGCGACTTCATGATCTTCAGTCATGCACTCTCCCAACTGAGTTACCACGGCGTAATTCCCCCTATTGCTGGTTTTCTATTATAAAGTTTCCTGATTATCAATCCCTCGGCATCTTTCCTTTGGGGACTATCTCTTCGCTGCGTACCTCAATGCCCGGTTTTTTCAGCCTCAGACATTTGACCTCCTCATCGGCCTTTTCCGCCTTCAGCATCCTGGACCTGATGGTCAGCGCCGTTACCGCGCAGACAGCAAAAAGGGCAAGGGATGCCGCGGAGATGACCGCAAGGATCGTATTTCCGCCGTCGATGGATAGAGCGATCTCGACCACAGATATCGCTGCTGCAGTGGCCGAACCCGCCGCCACTATCAGCCAGATATTCTCATGACGCATCTTCATTTTTCTTCCTCATCAGAGATTATCGGCTGGACCGCCGTTATCTTGTCTCCGTTCCGCATGTCCATGATGCGCACTCCCTTTGCGTTGCGGCCGGTCTCCCTTATCCCATCAACGTTCATGCGTATCATCTTCCCATGTACGCTGGTCACCATCAGCTGATCTCCGGTGGACACCTTCCTTACAGATACGACCTTTCCGTTCCTTTCGTCCGTCTTTATCGTTATGACGCCTTTTGCGCCGCGGTTCGTGTGCCTGTAATCAACAACATCCGATATCTTGCCGTAACCGTTCTCCGTGACCGTCAGCAGCTTATCTTCGGAGCGCACCACTGCCATTGATACGACCTCGTCGTCCTCTCTGAGCGTTATTCCCTTTACACCCATTGTGTCCCTGCCCGTCGGCCGGACATCCGACTCTTTGAACCTTACGGCCTGGCCGTTCTTCGTGGCGAGGATTATCTGATCCTCCTTTTCGGCGGTCGACGTTTCGATCAGCTCATCGCCGTCCTCGAACTTTATCGCTTTTATTCCCTTTGCCCTTACGTTGCCGTAGGCGCTCAGGCTTGTCTTCTTCAGCAGCCCGTTCTTCGTGCAGAACGCCAGATATTTATCGTCGGGGAAGTCGTGGACGCATATCGTGTTCACCACCATCTCCCCCTGCTCTATATCCGGGATCAGATTTATTATCGGCTTTCCTTTGGACTGCCTGCTTCCCTCAGGGACCCTGTATCCCTTGAGCCAGTGCAGCCTGCCGTGGTTTGTGATGAACAGCAGATAATCATGGGATGATGCGACGAACATGCTCGACACATAATCCTCTTCTTTGGTCTGCATGCCTATCAGCCCCACGCCTCCCCTCGCCTGCTGCCTGTATGTGTTGAGGGGTATCCTCTTGATGTAGTTGTCCGCGGTGATGGTTATCACCACATCCTCGACCGGGATGAGGTCCTCCTCATCAACGTCTATGGCATTCTCATTGATGATCGTCCTGCGCGCATCGCCGTAGGTCCCTTTCATCTCCGTAAGTTCTTCTTTGATTATCGTCAACACTCTGCTCTTATTCTCCAGGATGTCGCGCAGGTCCTTCATGAGAAGCAGCAGCTGTTCGTATTCCTCTCTGAGGGACTCTATCTCCAGGCCCGTGAGTTTCTGCAGCCTCATCTCCAGTATCGCTTTCGCCTGCTCCTCATCGATGTCCAGAAGACCTCTCAACCCCTCGTTGGCCTCCGGCGCGTCCTTGGATGCGCGGATCAGGGCTATAGTCTCATCAAGCATGCTCAGGGCCTTCATCAGCCCCTCCAAAATGTGGTAGCGTTTCTCTGCCTGTTCAAGATCATACTTTGTCCTGCGGACGACCACTTCCGTCCTGTACTCGATGTAGTGGCAGATCATATCCTTCAGAGTGAGCACGGTCGGCTTGTTGTTTACAAGTGCCAGATTTATTATTCCATAGGTGATCTCCATCTGCGTTTTCTTGTAAAGGTTCTCAAGGACCACGTTCTCGATGGCGTCCTTGTGGAGCTCTATTACCACTCTCATCCCGTCCCTGTCTGATTCATCCCTCAGGTCGGTTATGTCCTCAAGCACTTTGTTCTTGACATATTCGGCTATTGTCTCGATTAGGGTGGCCTTGTTGACCTGGTACGGGAGCTCATCTATGATTATGCTGCTCTTCCCGTTTCCGATCTCTTCGAAATGAGTGTTCGCCCTGACCTTTATCTTTCCCCTGCCGGTAGTGAATGCGGATATTATCCCGGAAAGACCGTAAACCGTCCCTCCCGTCGGGAAATCGGGTCCTTTGATGAATTTCATCAGATCAAAGAGATCTGCTTCAGGATTATCGATTGCATGGATCATCGCATCGCATACCTCAGACAGATTGTGCGGAGGCATCTTGGTGGCCATTCCCACCGCTATACCGTCTGATCCGTTAACCAGAAGGTTCGGGAACTTTGCCGGGAGAACACTTGGCTCTTTCAGGGATCCGTCGAAGTTATCGACGAAATCGACGGTGTTCTTGTCGATATC
>JAIRQG010000004.1 GCA_031256615.1 Candidatus Methanoplasma sp.
TGAAAAAGCGAACGACACCGCCATTGTGCTGGATACGACCGGCCCGGTCTCCGATGCCGTAAGGGCGGCTTTGTACAGAAGGAACATACCGTTCAAGAACACGATGTCGGTGAAAGACCTGTCTCAGGTGAGGGACTATCTTCAGTTCCTGTCGCTTTCGCTGTCATACGAGACGCTGAGGGTCAGGCATGTGAGGGAATTGCTTTCCGGCTACAGGGGGCACTTCCGTCAGAGGGAAGACGAGTATCTTCTGCACAAGATAGAAGACCATTTGGACAAAGGAACGAAAGAGCTTGTGGAAGTGATGAAGAACATAAGGGACCACACTTTCCAAGAGGTCTGCGATAAGGTCGTGAACGCCGTACACAGGCCGCAGATCAAGATGCTCATAGAGGATATGAGGATCAGCGACACAAAAGTGACGTCAAAACTTGTGAACGAGCTGAGCTACGCTGTGAATAACATAGACGACCTGCACCACAACGAAGAGATACCCGACGATGAGAAGAAAGGCGTACTGCTGGCCGACTGCCTGAGATCCGTGTACGTGGACAGGCCGTTCGTGATATATCTGGGACTCGGGCCGGAGTGGTCCTATGTCTCAATGGGGAAGGAATACATAGACAGAGAGGCCGAGGCCCAACTCAACATGTACAGATTCTCGGTGCTTCTGCAGCAGGGAGAGTCAAGACTGTATGCGGTGAACTCCATGAGGAACGGCAAGGAACCCACTCCCTGCACTATATTCGAGCAGATAAAGGCAGACGAAACGGTTCCGGGAGACGGACCTGCGGCTGTGTCGGCGTTCAAGGATGTGGCAGGCAAGATCATAAAAGGACAATGGGCGCTTCCGCAGCAGAACGAACCGATATCAAGAGGCGATGAGAAATTCGACACGGGGGAGATGAAGGACTGGAGGTTCTCCAAATCCACGTACAACAACTACTACGCATGTCCCCGGGCCTACATGTACGGGCGGATGATCCACATACCAGACTCGGAGAAAACGATCTTCGGGGACATCATACACCAATTCGCGGAATTCTATCTCTGTTATCCCGAATTGGTGAAAGGCAGGACAGAACATTACACAGAAATGATACGCGAGAGATATTCGGGACTGTCGAGCCAGCAGATGGAAGAGATCGACGGAAGCAAGATAAGGGTCTGCATGAACAACGTCATACGCTTCATTGACTCCCTGGGCATAAAGGACATCCCCCTTGACAGGGATCATTCTGAGAGGGAACACAAGAACATGTTCATGGAGATGCATGATTGTACGAAGTACAGCAGCATGACCGAGACAGAGTTCACCACGAACCTGCACCCTCTTTTCGGCAATTTCGATCTGGTGATCAACAATAAGATAGTAGATTACAAAACAGGGAAGGCAGGCTCCCTAAAAATGATCAAAGACAATATGGACATGTCCCGGAAACAGGATTATTTCGAATTCCAGCCGTTGATATACCTGTCCCTTCTGAGAGACAACTCCCCTCCTCCATACAGGTTCAGTCTTGTGTATGTGGCCGACAATGACGTCCGTTCGGTCACAGACAAGGATTTCAGGATAAACGAGAACATACGCAATGTGGTGCTGATTCAAGAAAACATGAGAGAATTCCTTTCAGACCCGCACTCTCCCGCCAAAAGCGATTTCGGAGCCACCTACGCCAAGATAACCGGCGGGTGGAGTTCCTTCGTGGACAGAGCGTTCGATGCCGGAACGGACTCATGCGAGTCATGGAAGGACAATGAGAAACTGATAGCGTCCATAATGAACATGTTGGGGATGAAGAGCAAGACAGACCGCGACAGCGTTTCGAGAGCGCTGAAGAAACTGTCCGCGATCGTATCGGCGGGAATGTTCGCCGACGATACGGAGGTCACGGTCCCCTCGGACACGCTTGAGAGGTTCCTCTCACAGGTCGGCAAAGATCATGACCTGGCCTCAATGCAGATATATTCTGATTTTCCGGCTGCTCCGAGAACGGATTGCGGCAAATGCGGTTTCTTTAAGGCATGCACCAGAGACATAATAGATCTGGAAGAAGGCGGTGATGAGGATGAGTGACCTCAACGCATCGCAGGAAAGGATCGCCGAGGAGATCGAGGGGATGATCGTCGTGGATGCCGGTCCTGGGACCGGCAAGACGCATACCATTGTGGACAGGTTCCTGAATATTCTGAGGACAGAGAATACCGATGCGAATGATGTCCTTTTGCTTACTTTCACAAGGAATGCGGCCAGCGAGATGGAGGAAAGGATAAGGGGCAGGATGTCCGGAACAGAGTTCTCCGAATCATCCAAGTTCATTAAAACGAGCACATTCGACTCTTTCTGCTATTCTGTGGTAATGGAATCTCCGGACACTGTGAGCAGATTCTTCAGGATGGAGGAGGTTCTGACCAGAGGAGCGAATCTCATCGAAAATGAGACGCTGAACCTAGAATATTTCACGGACTTCTTCGACCGTTTCATGATCGCCCGTCACGGAGAATACAGGATACAGGGAGTGATCGCGTCCCAGAGCGTCCCGGAACTGTACAGCATCATCAACAAGCTGATGTCAAGAGGCGTCATACCTCTGAGGAAAGGATGGTTCGGCGGAGAGGACGGCAAGATACTGAAGGGAGATCAGGAAGAGATACTCAGAGGTCTTCTGAGTATGAACGGAGAGGTCAGTACCAGAGGGAACTTCAAGCTGTCCGGGGCTCTGTGCGACAGATTTTCTGACGATCAAACATTCTTCATGAAATATGGCATCTTGAAAACGGAACCTCTGCCCGATACGATGATAACAGATGCCGCCTTTGATGACAGATCTGACCTTCTGGCACTTATCCATGACATCTACTACGAATATATCCGGAACTGCATCAACGATGACAGGCTTACGTACGGGCTCGTAGCATCCTTTGCGTTCATAGTGCTGTACAGCGAGAAGAGCGTCAGAGAAAGGATGTCGGTGAAATACCTGATGATAGATGAATTCCAGGACACCAACGAGAATCAGCTGATGATCGCGCTGATGCTTCTGAAAAAACCGAATCTTTGTGTCGTCGGAGACTGGAAGCAGGGGATATACGGATTCAGGCATGTTTCGATACAGAACATAACAGAATTTGAGAAAAGAGTGGTATCGCTGAGAAGGATATTGAACGACGACACCGTAAGGGTGCCGTTCAGCATACCGGATGTGAAGAAGCTCTCGCTTGATATGAACTACAGGAGTTCGCAGATCATAATAGACGCCGCGTTCGATTCTCTTTACATACACGCGGTGGACGGCGACAAGGTCGATAAAGAATACCTCGATGAGAAAATAACGAGGATAACGGCTCAAAGGGAAGACATCGGCAGCGACACCAAGATCGAGTTTGTCTCCGCCCCTTCAAAGGAAGAGGAGGCGGCCGAGGTCATCAGAACAATAGCAGGCTATGTCACAGGGGACCACAAGATCCATGAGGGCGGGGTTGAAAGGCGTCCCGGCTTTGAGGATATAGCCGTTCTCTGCAGGAAGACCGATCTGTGCCGTGCCGTAAGCGAAGCGGCGGCCTTGTCCGGAATACCCGCATTCCTTCAGGGGGACGTGGAGGTCATGTCCGCCAGAGAAGGAAAGCTTGCGCTCGCATGGCTGAAATACCTGAACAACCGGGACGATGAGTGGGGCATAGGCCCCATAATGGCCGATGCAGGGTACACCCTGGATGATATTCTCAGGATGAGAAAGGATCCTCCCCAGGTGTTCTCCCAAATGAGGTCTTCCCTCATCAGAAAGAAAAGACGCATCACGGACCTTCTTTCATCGATATTTGCGTTCTACGGCCTTAACAACGACATGACGCAGACCATAATCTCTGTGATATCGTCTTCTCACAGGGACTCCCTGCTTACGATCTCAGATGTCATCGGAATGATAGAGAGAGATATCGAGGACCATACCAAGTATCAGGTCGACGGCATGCTTGACCGCAAAGCGGTAACAATACAGACCATGCATAAATCGAAAGGGCTGGAATATCCGATAGTGATAAT
>JAIRQG010000041.1 GCA_031256615.1 Candidatus Methanoplasma sp.
GAAAAAAAGAGGCAAAGTGCTTTACATCGTCCCGCTCAAAGCGCTGGCGTCCGAGAAGAAAGACGATCTCGATAAGTTCTCGGAGCTGGGCATCAAGGTCGTGATGAGCACAGGGGACCTGGATTCCGATGACGGGAAACTCATGGATTCCGATATCATCGTGGCGACATCTGAAAAAGTGGATTCCATGATGCGCCACGGAAGCAAATGGATAGACGACATAAGGCTTGTGATAGCCGACGAGATACATCTGATACACGACCCCGGAAGAGGGCCGACATTGGAGGTCATACTGACCAAGCTTATGCTCAAGAACAAAGACATGCAGCTCATCGCGCTGTCTGCCACCATCACGAACGCGGCGGACCTCGCGCAATGGCTGGGCGCCGAACTTGCGACAAGCGACTGGCGTCCCATATCTCTGAAAGAAGGCGTTTATTTCAACGGAGAGATAACCTTTGATGATTTTTCATCTCTCGAAGTGCCTCAGAGCAAGGACAACATATGGGATATGATAGAGCAGGTTGTGAAAGAAGGCGGACAGTGCATGGTCTTCGTGAACACAAGAAGGTCGACTGAATCCCTTGCCGTGAAGTACTCGGAAAAAATGAGGGCGTTCGCCGGAAGAGAACTGTCCGAGAAAGAGACAGACGCTCTCGAAGGGGATGCGGAGACCACTTCCGTCGGCAGGAAGCTCTCATCCTGCGTAAAATGCGGCATGGCCTTCCACAACGCCGGGCTTACTTACAAACAAAGAAAATTTGTCGAGGATAACTTCCGCAGCGGCAGCATAAAGTGCATAGTAGCCACCCCGACCCTTGCGGCGGGGATAAATCTGCCTGCCAGAAGAGTGATCGTAAGGGATACATACAGATTCGAATCCAATGCGGGGAATGTGCCCATATCGGTCATGGAAGTCAAACAGATGTGCGGAAGGGCAGGGAGGCCCGGGTACGATCCGTACGGGGAGGCCGTCCTTGTGGGAAAGAACTACCATGATTACGAGCACCTCATGGATGACTATGTGATGCACGACACAGAAAGGCTGACGTCCAAACTTGGCAACGAGGCAGTGCTCAGGAACCACATCCTGGGGCTCATAGCCACCGGCGATGCCGATTCCGAAGACGGTATCGTGGGGTTCATGCACAAGACGTTCTTCGGGAACACCTCTCAGATGTATGGGATAGAGAGCGTCGTAGAGAGCGTGGTGGATTTCCTTGAGAAAGAGGAGATGGTAAAAAGAGAGGGAAGCCTGCTCCGCATCCTCCCATTCGGAAAAAGGATATCGGACCTGTACATCGATCCGAAGTCAGCGGTCATTCTGAGAGATGCGGTAAAGAAGATAGACGAGGATACGGCAGATCTCATGATACTTCATGCGGCGGCCTCCACCCCGGACGTTCTCGGACTCTTTCCGAAGAAGGGCGACCTTGACAGACTGTCAGGGCTTGAGATCGAATATGACGGTGAGTTCCTCATAGAGCCCGCGGATGAGGATGATGAGTTCATGTACGAGAGCTTCACGAGCGACCTGAAAGTGGCAGTTCTCCTTGAAGATTGGATCAACGAGGTCTCCGAGGAGGACATAACGATCTCCATGGGCGTCGGGCCGGGAGACATCAGGTCCAGAGTGGACATGTGCGATTGGCTTCTTTATTCGATGAACGAGGTGGCATACATCTTCAAACCCGAGGCTACCAGAAGGATCAAACCTCTGCTCACGCGGGTGCGCTATGGAGTAAAAACAGAGCTTTTGGGATTGGTGTCGTTCAGAGGAGTGGGGAGAGTAAGGGCGAGAACCCTTTACGACAACGGCATACGCTCAAGATCCGATGTGATCTCCGCAGACATCGAACGCCTGTCAAAGATGCCTAAGATCGGCCCCGCCCTCGCAAAGAGCATGAAAGCGCAGGCCGGAGGCGCAGCGGAGAGGACCGAACCGCCGCCCATGAGCGAAGAGGAAGAGTATATTCTGGAAAAAATGGCGGAAGAATATTCCGAAGGGAAAACCGGACAGACCGATGTTCAGAAGCAATCAAGGATACTTGATTACTGATGCGCGCCTGTTTGTTTTGATATGCTGCCGAATACGCAACGGCCTCAGGATCTAAGGATCCTTTCAGCATCTTCCACAGAGTTCTTGCACGGAACAGGCGATGCCGAATTCTTCATTATCGTGTCCGGATCCTTAAGCCCGTTCCCGGTGCAGATGCAGACCACCCTCTCATCCCTGTCGATGACGCCTTCTGAGAGAAGCTTCCTGAGCCCCGCCACGGATGCGGCGGATGCCGGTTCGACGCATACTCCTTCCGTTCTTCCCAGAAGCTGCTGCGCACTGATGATCTCCCCGTCTGTGACGGTCGTCGAGTATCCTCCGGTGTCGTAGATCGCGTGAAGCGCCTTCCTTCCGCTGACCGGATTCCCAATGCGTATGGCCGTGGCGATGGTCTCCGGGTTATCCTCCGGTATGAAATCATCCTTTCCGGCGCTGAACGCTTTTGCGACGGGGGCCGAGCCCACCGCCTGTATCCCGGTAAGCATAGGTATCTTGTCTATCCATCCGACCTCTTTCAGTTCCTGTATGGCCTTGTAAACGGCCCAGATGTTTGCCGCATTGCCCACAGGAAGGATGATCCTGTCGGGGATATCATAGTTCAGCTGGTCCATTATCTCGAACAGCACGGATTTCTGTCCTTCCGGCCTGTACGGATTTATCGAATTGAGAAGATATATCTTCCTTTCATCCGCCATCTTTATCGCAAGGTTCAGGGCGTCATCGAAGTTCCCTTCCACAGACAGTACCTTGGCGCCGTAGAACAGCGCCTGGGCAAGCTTACCTGCCGCGACCTTTCCGGAAGGAAGGAACACGGCGCATTTGATGTTCGCTTTGGCGGCGTATGCCGCCAGGGATGCGGACGTGTTCCCCGTGGAAGCGCAGCCGACGACCTTTGCCCCGAGCTCTTTGGCATGGGACACGCCGATCGTCATTCCTCTGTCCTTGAAGGAACCGGTAGGGTTCAGGCCTTCGAATTTAACATGCGCTTCCGATATGCCGAGCTCTCCGGCAAGCCTGTCAGTTCTGTACAGCGGGGTGCCGCCTTCCTGGATGGAAACTTTGTGCAAAGGGTCCACCGGCATGAACGGCGCGTATCTCCACACGCCGATCCTCTCTTTTCTGAGGTCCTGCGGTTTCATCTCCTTTACTGGTTCCAGGTCCATCTTCACTGTGAGGAGGCCGTTGCACTTCGGACACGTATTGACAAAAGGATCATCGACACTCGCGCCGCAATCCCAGCATATGACCCTGTGTTCTGCCATCTTAAATCCTCTTGCAGCCGATACCCGGTTTTGTCACCCAGGTATCGCACTTGATGTTCTTTTCAGCATAAACGGCTTTCACTTTCTCCGCGATGGTGTCGCCCAGACCGGTATTGGTGTCGTAGAAGGACATGATGCACGGCCCCGACCCTCCGAGGAAGGAAGCCATCGCGCCGCTCGAGACCGCCTCTTTTTTGGCCTCTTTCAGCAAAGGCACGAGCTTCACCCTTGCCGGTTCGAACACTGCATCCTTTACCGATCTGCATATCAGGCCGAGATCGCCGGCCATCATCCCGCAGACGAGGGTCGAAGCGTTGCCCACGTGGAAAACCAGATCTTTAATGGAGACCTCTGCGGGGAGCACCTTTCTGGCATCGGACGTCGCTACCATCACATCCGGAAGAGCAACGACCATTCCGAGATTATTCGGAGGTTCTATCCTGACCACCTCAAACGGTTCGTATGACCTTATGACCGTGAACCCGCCCAGGATGCACGGGGATACATTATCCGCATGCAATCCGCCGGAAATGACATCTTCCGCATGCGCGGCGCAGAGTATCATCTCATTGGAACTCAGTTTTTCTCCGCACAGGATGTTCGCGAGGAACGCACCTCCGGCGGCGCTTGCGCCGGACGAACCCATCCCGCTGCACGGCCTTATTCCTTTTTTGATCCTCAATTCTATGCCGAAATCGGCATTGCACCTCTCCAGGACCTGTCCGACGGCTATGCCGACGGAATTGATCTTAGGATCCCTCGGTATGTTCTCGGAACCTGGACCGGTGATTTTTGTGATACTGATGCCTGAAGCGATCTTCCTTCCTTCAATAACGTCGCACGGCTCACTCATCGCAAGTCCGAACGTGTCGAACCCCGGGCCGATGTTCGAAGTGGTGGCCGGAGCCGCAATTTTTACCCATTCCTCTGACATGCTATTCCTATTGCCTGTACCGTCATACCTTTAATAAATATTCTCAGAGGCGCATGCGGTTAGAATTAAAGGGCATGAGGAGATTACAGAGCAATGAACGTTCAGGTCATCGGCATCAAAGGAGGCGCGGGCTTCGACGATATCGTGAAACATTTTACGGGTCTTGGCGGCGACGTAGTGCTTTTTGACCCAAAAATGGTCTGCGGCAGGGACCACATACTTTCGGCCGTCATGCATGCGGAAAGGGCGCTTGAGAACGGTACGAACAGGTCCAAGACGCTGCTTACCGAAACGATCCTCTATGCCGCCGGCGAGAGGCAGATAGGCCGCGCGATGGAAAAGATGAGGCCCAAAGAAGGGAAGGACGGCATGGTCGCAGTGATCTTCGGAACGGACGACCCTCAGCTTGAACGGATAGGCATGGTAAGATGCGACGAGATCATGGAGGCATCTCCCGAAAAAGCAAGGAACCTCGGCGCTGACCTGTTTGACGGAATATCATGCGAAGATGCCGTCCTGGAACATGTGGCCGTAACAGACCTTTTAAAACAATGATGATGCCCGCCGAAGCGGGCAAGAAGTTTCAGGCAGGTACGAACTTGTATCCGTAGTGGATGACGCCTGCCGCCCCGTCCTCATCCAATTTTCTGAGGACCGCGCGCACGGGCATGCCGATGGAGATCTTGTCGAGTTCCACATCGACGAGCTGCCCCGAGATCAGCACTCCGTCCTTTGTCTTGACCATCGCGACTGCGTACGGCTTAAGGGCGCTGTTGCACGGAGGCGCATCGTGAATGATGGAGAATGAGAACACCTCTCCCTCCCTCCGGATCTTGTACCTCTGCATTTTTCCGAGACT
>JAIRQG010000080.1 GCA_031256615.1 Candidatus Methanoplasma sp.
CTTCGGGTCCGGCCACCACATTCATCTGTATACATCGACGGTGGACCTAGGCAGATCGAAAGAGCTCTGCGACGCCGGTCTTGATGAGATAAGGTTCCATCCGCCTATGTCCCAGTGGGAGACGATGGACTTCAGGGTGATATCTCAGATCATCTCGGAAACATCGCTCGATGTCGGTATCGAGGTGCCGGCCATACCGGGGAACGAGAGCATATTGGAAAAGCTTGTCGTATCTGCCTCGGACGCGGGAGTGGATTTCATAAACATAAATGAATTCGAATTCTCGGAGAGCAACTGGAATATGATGGAAGACATGAGCTACAGAGTGAAGGATGACCTCTCTTCCGCAGTGGCTGGCTCTGAGACAATGACAGCGGAACTGATGAGAAAATATCCTAAATGCCCGATACATTTCTGCTCATCCGCTTTCAAGGACGGGGTCCAGCTCAGAAGAAGGCTCATACGAAGGGCCAATGTGATAGCCGGAAAGCATGATATCATCACAGACGACGGCACGATAATAAAAGGCATAGTTTACGCAGACGACCTGAACAAGGCTGCCGCCCTTTTGTTGAAACTGAAGGTGCCGAGGGACCTGATGCTCATCGACGAGGAAAGAAAAAGGATAGAGGTGGCATCATGGAAACTCAGGAAGATATCGAAAAAGCTCCCGTATAAGTCATACATAGTGGAGGAGTACCCCACGTTCGACAGGATGGAAGTTGAAAGGATGCCTCTCAACTGATATTCCAAAAAAACATTAAAGAAGATGGGAAGAGGTTTCTCACACCGGTCAGGGGAGTCTCAATCTACGCTGATGCTCTGGATCTCGTGGTGTCTGTTCACGATATCCCTTGCGATACGCAGATTCTTTCCGGCTTTGCCGATCGCACGCCCTTTGAGCTTCGGGTCCACTGTGATCGTGGCGTGGGTTATGTTCCCGCGCTGCTCGATAACGACCTTCTGAGGGTTGTATATGTGGAACACATTCTTCACAAACTGCTCAGGATCCTCTGAGTACTCTACGACCTGTATGTTCTTACCGGTCTTCTCCTTGAGCTTTATGACGTGTTCTCCTTTCTTTCCGACAGCAATGTTCCCCTGTCCTTTTTCGACGACGAACACCAGTTTATCATCTGCGTCCATACAGTCGATCGGGCTTGCCTTGGTTATGGCCGAGAACAGCGCTATGAATCTGAGGGTATCCTCATTTAGTACGATATCCGTTGACATAACTCTCACAGCGTTAAGATGTTGGAAGAACCCTTGTCGATGACCGCTAGGGCAGAGACTGAGAAGGGCTTTCCGCAAAGGGCCCCCAACTCCATGTTGTTGCCCTCGAAGACGTGCACCTTCACGCCTATATTCCCTGTCAGCACCTCGCTTGGACAGTTCCTCGACAGGATGACCATCTGTGCCTTTCCTGCCTTTATTGCTTTCTCTGTCTGGTCGATCCCGAATTCCACCTTTCCGGTGGTGATCGCCGCTTTCAATGCCCTGCTTATATCTATTTTCTCGCTCATTCAATCTCCCCCTTTTTGGGTGTGTAAATAAGATTAACTGCACCGGTACCTAGTGTTACCGGTTGCCCTACTATGATGTTTTCAGTCACTCCTTCCAGACTGTCGACCTCTCCGACCATCGCCGCATGCAGAAGATGCGCCGCGGTGATCTCGAACGCCGCCCTCGCCAATACCGAGGATTTCTTACCGGATACTCCGTGCCTTCCGATGGCCTTGACCTGACCGTCGTTGGTCATCAGGTCCGCAACGAGCATGATATGCCTTATATCGACATCCAGGCCCGCTTCTCCCAGAGTTCCCATCGCTTCATGTATTATGGAGTTCCTTGCTGCCTCGATGCCGAGGACATCGGCGACCTCCAGTATGCTGTTTGTCATGACCTTGTTCGCGTTCACGCCTTCGATCTTCAGGACCTCTTTGAGGTTGCTTCCTTCGGTGACTATCTTCCAGGAGCCTGCGACCTTGCTCAGAACTGCCCTGGATATCCCCTCTATGCCTTTTATCTTAGCGCCTTTTACGCTGTCGTACATCGACTGCAGCTTCTTGTAGGAAGGCTCATCGGATGTGATGACTATCTGGTATCCCGAGAGCTTGACGAGTCCGCGCACGGCCTTTACTTTGTTCAGCTTTTCGAGGATGTCGTCCGTCTCGAGTCCGCGCAGCGCCATCTTCCTTGCATTGGGTGTGATAACGAGGCGCATGTTGGTTATGTCTGTCTCCACCGACGCAATGTCAAGCAGAGAGGTCACCTCTATCTCTGATGCCACGTGTCTTGCGACGCTCTCGTCCTCTGCGGCGATGCCTGTAAGAGGTATCACCATCGACGGCGTGCTCGGAACACGCCTCGCATCCACTATCTCTATCAGCCTCGGAAGGCCCTGCGTGACGTTGATGTTCGCCACACCTGCGTAGTGGAAGGTACGCATGTTCATCTGAGTACCGGGTTCACCGAGCGAGTGGGCCGCCATCACTCCTGTGGATTCGTTCTTGTCCATCAGATGGGATGTGTACATGCGGTTGGCGGTCCCGATCAGTTTGTCGCATAACTCGTCGCTGAGGTCCGCCTTCTCTATCACATTCGCTATGTCGGTGATTATCTTCATCGGCATGGTCGACCCGATCCTGTCGGCTATCTTTTTGAGCCTTATCTCCGATTGGGTGAAAACACGCTCGCGGAACACCTCTTCCATCGGTTCGGCCTTCGGTTCCTGTGCTGCCTTCTTGGTCTTTACCGCGGGAGCTGCCGCACGGACGGTGCGTTTGCCGATCTTTGCAAGAGTGGCCTCGGCCACCTCTTCCGAAAGCCCCATCTCAACGAGCTCTTCGATGCCTGCGGCAGATATGGAACTGAGAGTGTTGTACTTTGTAAGGAGAAGCTCTGCCACTTCTTCGCTTATGTTCCTGCTGACAAGTGCTTTAAGTGTGTCTTTCTTAGCCATTTCACTCACTTCCTCCTTCAAAGTCCGTGTCAAGGTCGTCGTATTCCTCTCCGTCCTCTTCCTCGGTGTACTCCATCTCGTCCTTTTCTCTGGAACCGTAGTCCTCGCCTACATCCAGGTTGTCCACTCTGAGAAGTCTGTCAGCATCGTCGCCCAGAACTTCCGCGAAGAGATCGTCAAGGTCTATCGCTTTTCCCCTTACTGTCCTGGAGGGGTCCACTCCGTCCTCTCCGTACTTGAACTGTATCACAGTCCCGACGGTGTTCCTGACGGTTCCGTCGGATGTGAGCTTCAGATCCTCCAGCGCGGAGACCAGTCTTCTCTGCATGTAACCTGACCTTGATGTCCTTACCGCAGTGTCCACGAGTCCCTCTCTTCCTCCCATTGCATGGAAGAAGAACTCCGTCGGGCTCAGGCCGGATTTGTATGAATTCGAGCAGAATCCTCTCGCATGAGCTCCCAGATCGCCTTTGTGGAAGTGCGGGAGCGTCCTGTTCCAATAGCCTCTGGAGAGCCTCTCTCCACGGACCGCCTGCTGACCGACGCAGCCCGCCATCTGTGAAAGGTTCAGCATGGATCCGCGTGCGCCCGCTTTGGCCATTACGACCGCGGGGTTCGAGAGACCCAAGTGCTTTCCTGCAACACGGCCCGCTTCGTCACGCGCCTGTCCGAGGACCTTCATCACTCTCACCTCGAGCGTCTCCCTGAGAGAGCGCCCCGGCATCTGGTCCAGCGTCCCGTTCTGGTATGATTCCACAAGTTCGGACACTTCGTTTATACATTCTTGGTTATAGTTCGCTATCTGGAGCGCAGCCTCTTCGGGGATATCCTCGTCGCCGATCCCCGTGCTGAACCCATGGTTCATGAGCGCGCCCAATGCCAGCCTTGTTACCTCGTTTATGAACCTGGCGGCCCTGTCCGCACCGTAGTCGCGCGCTATCCTGTCAAGGATCTTCCCTTTGCTGTTGCCTATGCCTTTAACGTCGATCGTTCCGCTGATCAGCTGCCCGCCGCGTATCTTAACGTAGGCGTCATATTCGCAGCCCTCCCTTTTACAGTGGTCGCAGTTCTGGCATATGTTTGCTTTGAAGGTCGTCCTGAAGTCGTCCGGGAGAACCGTCGAGAACAATTGTTTCCCTGTCCAGTACTCCTTTCCGCCGTCGCCGATCATCGGCTTGGGTATCTCCACGTCCTTGAGTTTCGAAAGGATGTCCATTGCCTCGAACCTGTCGAACTTAGGATTGTTGTGCGTAAGGAAATACGCCCCCGTTATGTGGTCATGGATCGCGCCGATGATCGGGCCTCCGTACCTGGGAGAGAGTATGTTCTCCTGCACTTGCATCAGTATGCGGGCTTCCGCACGCGCTTCGTCGGACTGCAGAACGTGAAGGTTCATCTCATCCCCGTCGAAGTCTGCGTTGTACGGGGGACAGACGCACAGATTGAATCTGAAGGTCCTTCCCTCCATCATCCTTACGCGGTGAGCCATCATCGACATCCTGTGAAGCGAGGGCTGTCTGTTGAACAGCACCACATCTCCGTCCATCAGCTGTCTTTCGATGGTATAATCTATATCTATGTTCTCCGCGACCTCTTCCGCATTGCGTTCGGTCACCCTGATCCTTCTTCCGTCGGATCTTATGACGTAGTTCACTCCGGGAACATATCCGTTCTCCGCGGACGGTTCGGGTCCGCGGGCGACCAGCCCTTTGAGCTTTTCTATGTTATGCTCGTTCACGTGCACCGGGACGGTCAGTTCCCTCGCTGCGATGTACGGAACGCCTACCTCGTTTATCGAGAGCAGCGGGTCGGGAGATATGACGGTACGGGCCGAGAAGTTGACACGCTTACCTGAAAGATTGGATCTGAATCTCCCCTCTTTACCTTTAAGCCTCTGTGCCAGCGTCTTCAGCGGACGTCCGGATCTGTGCCTTGCCGGAGGTATCCCGGACGTCTGGTTGTCGAAATATGTAGTGACGTGATACTGCAGCAGCTCCCAAAGGTCCTCCACTATCAGCTGGGGAGCTCCGGCGTCGCGGTTCTCCCTCAGCCTCTGATTGATCCTGAGGACATCCACCAGTTTGTGAGTGAGATCGTCCTCGGATCTGTCTCCGGAGTCAAGGGTGATCGACGGTCTGACGGTCACCGGCGGAACGGCAAGCGCCGTCAGGACCATCCACTCGGGCCTGCATGTGGCAGGGTCCATCCCAAGCGTCCTGAGATCCTCATCGGGTATGCGTTCAAGCCTCTCGCGCACTTCTTTCGGGGTCAGCTTATGGTTGTCGTCCACTTCCCTGAAGGTCGTGGGCTTGTCCAGTTTTATTTTTATTTGCTCTGTGCCGCAGTGGGGGCAGACGCCCTTTGTCGATGCGTCCTTTGCCGTTTCCTTGGAGAAGTTCTTCAGATCGATGGTGCCTCCTCCGAGGTCCATCATCTCCGACATGTCATCTCTGCGGCTCTCTATCTGCTCGGCTGTGAGCATGATCCTCCCGCAGTTGCGGCAGGTGCTTTCCAGCATCAGTTTAATGTCCTTTATGAACCCGACATGTATGACAGGCATCGCCAGGTCGATGTGCCCGAAGTGTCCGGGACATTCGTCGACCTTGCATCCGCAGGTCTTGCATCTGAGCCCTGGCTCTATGACACCCATGTGCGGATCCATCAGTCCCATCTCAATGGGATAGCCTTCGTCGTCGTATGTGTCTGCGGTGATTATCTTTGTTGCAGACATCTTCCTTATCTCTTCCGGGGAGACGCAGGAGAATTTTATCGATCCTATCCTTTTTGATATTCCGCGTATCATGTCAGGTCCTCCAGCTGAAGCCTCATGGCAACACCAAGCGACAGAAGTTCGTCCATCAGCAGTTTGAAAGCATATGATGTCTGAACAAGATGTATGCTTGAGTTGTTCTTACATACGGGGCAATACAAAGATCCGTGCCTGTCCATTATCGCTACGTGGCCGCAGGTGGGGTTCCCGCATATGTACTGCTGGGTTCCGTCGGACTCATCCAGAAGACGGTCCTTTATCACCATCGCGGCGCCGTGACCGATCAGACAGTCGCGTTCCATCTCACCGAATCTCAGACCTCCCTGCCTGGAACGTCCTTCCGTGGGCTGTCTTGTGAGTATCTGGACAGGGCCTCTCGAACGAACATGCAGTTTTCCGCTTACCATGTGGTGCAGCTTCTCATAGAAGATCACACCGGTGTATACTTCGGTCTGGATCAGTTTCCCTGTCCTTCCGTCGTACATCGCCTCTTTGCCGTGCATTCCGAAACCGCTCTTGACGAGGGCATCGCGTATCGCGCCTTCCCTTTCTCCGGAGAACGCCGTACCGTCGATGATGCGGCCTTCCATGGCCCCTACCTTACCGGCTATCATCTCCAGCACGTGTCCGATGGTCATACGCGACGGTATTCCGTGGGGGTTGACCACGAGGTCCGGGGTCACTCCGTCCGCCGTGAACGGCATGTCGCACTGGTCCACCAGCCTTCCGATGACACCTTTCTGCCCGAACCTTGAGCAGAATTTGTCTCCCAGTTCAGGTATCCTTTCGTCTCTGACCTTCACGCGCACGAGCCTAGACCCGTTCTCAGATTCCGTTACCATGACGGAATCCACGAATCCTTTCTCTCCCGGCCTTACCGTAACGGATGTTTCCCTTCTCTTCTGAGGCGTCAGGAAATCCGTTTCTTCCTCAAGGAATCTCGGCGGGGATGTCTTGCCTATCAGGACATCGCTTCCCGATACTTCCGATTCGGGAGAGATCAGACCGTCCTCGCCCAGAGAAGCATATGCGAAATCCGCGCGTGCTCCCATGATATCCGGAGACGGGATCTCGAAATGGTCCTCCTGGCCTCCGGGGTAGCGGCGCTCCTCCGCGCGGTACGATCTCATGAAGGATGATCGTCCGAGGCCTCTCTGAATAGAGCTTTTGTTCATGACCAATGCATCTTCTATGTTGTATCCGTGATATGAAAGGACAGCCACGCAGAAGTTCTGACCGGCCGGTCTGTGGCTGTATCCCATGAACTCCATTGTCTGGGTCTGTACCATCGGGACCTCCGGATAATGCATAATGTGTCCTCTTGTGTCCGGCCTTATGCGGTAGTTGGCTGCGGGTATTCCCAGCGCCTGTTTTGCCATGCCGGCTCCCATCGTCACACGCGGTGCGGAGTTGTATTCGGGGTACGGAACTATTCCGGACGCCACTCCCAGGATGACCATCGGGTCGATCTCCATGTGCGTGTGCTCTCTCGTTATCTTCGAGGGAACGGGGAAATCCTCGCCGCACCATTTGCATTTGAGGACCGGGCGCTCTTCCTGTCCAGGGTTGAGCCACTCCACATCTGTTTCGGAAAGGGCATGTCCGCAGTGCTCGCATCTCTTCGGGACGTCGTACGCATCTATGACGACAAGCGAGTCCTCCTCTTCCTCGGCATCGATCCACTCGATGATGCCTTCTTTGAAGAGGTTGTTCCATGTTACTTTTCCTTCGCGTATCCCTTCTATGTGCTTTCTCGTTATCATCGTCCTGCCGTCCTTCAGGACAAGGAGCGGGCGTCTGAGACGTCCCTCATCGCAGTTGATGATCACTTCGTTCATCTCTTCTTCATGGCGGATGTTGATGCAGTTCGAGAGGAGACCGTATCTTCTGCGGTCCCTTATCTCCGATACCAGCTTCTCCGCGTCCCTGTGGGTTCCAACCAGGTCTCCGTTGATGTATATCCTGGTCCCTTCTTCTTTGACCGGGGAGAGTCCGAGTTCCTTGAGCGTCCATTTGACCTCGGGCTCAGGGAATCCTTCGGAAACATCGATGATCAATGCCACATTCTTTACCAGACCGCAGTTCTGTCCTTCCGGGGTCTCGGAGGGGCAGAGTCTTCCCCACTGCGTGGGGTGAAGGTCACGCGCCTCGAAGTGAGGCTGGCTTCTTGTAAGGGATGATGTCACTCTTCTGAGGTGCGACATCGCCGACAGATTTGATGTTCTGTCGAGAAGCTGAGAAACACCGGCACGGCCGCCCACCCAGTTTCCTGTCGCCAGAGCGTGCAGGAGCTTGTGCGTAAGGAGGTCGGGCCTTATCGAAGATGTGATGTTGAGTTCGCTCTTCTTCCTTCCCCAGTTCCTCTCCAGCTGATATTTCAGATCCTTCATCAAGCTGCTGAAGCTTGTCCTGAACAGGTCCTCCATAAGGTCTCCTGACAGTTTCAGCCTCTTGTTGGCGTAGTGGTCCTTATCATCCTCTTTCCTCTTCTTAAGCGACAGTTCCAGAACGGAACGGGCGATACGCCCGAGGAATATCGCCTTTTTCATGCGGTCTGCCTCTGTGTCGCCCAGATGCGGAAGGAGCGAGCGGTCCAGGATGCTCTCGACCTTTTTCGTCCTGTATTCTTTCGCCTGCCCGGCGGCGAAGTTCCTCTCCAGGAAAAGTATGGCATCCTCTTTGGTGTGGTATCCGTTGGGAGGATGCGTCTTCTTGTCAAGGGAATTCTCGATGTTGGCGTAGACGATGTTCGCCATTGCCTCATCGGAAACTATTGTATCATAGATCTCGGCGTCGGACTCCATTCCGAGCGCTTTCATCAGCGCCACCAGCGGTATGGATCCGGATGCGACTGGGACGGAGACCATTACCGTTCCATCCTTTTTCTTCTCGACGAGCGTAAGAGCGCGGTATCCGTCTTTTTGGGAGAACACTTTGGCAAGTTCTACCGACGATCCGTATTTCTCGTTGTATTCGACCATGACCCTGTTCGGCGCAAGGTCCTCAAGCGTGATCAGCACCCTCTCGGTGCCTCCTATTATGAAGTACCCGCCCGGCTCTCTGGGGTCCTCCTTCTGTTTTACCAGTTCCGCGAGGTATTCCTCGTCGGACAGTCTGCGGTCGGTGTTGATCTCCATGACGCGGCGGTTAAGGTTGCATCCGCTTGATTTGATCATCATCGGCAGATCGCCGACATGGAC
>JAIRQG010000025.1 GCA_031256615.1 Candidatus Methanoplasma sp.
AGGGATTCACCAACTCGGGCAACGGGACGCTTTACATCACTTTTTGGAGCGATGAGTATAATGAGCAGGTAATAACAGTAACTGTCAAAGCAGATAACGGCAGAGAGTACACCGAAGAGGTTACCGTGCCTGCCGCAACGGACGGCTCGATCACACACACTGCGGAACTGAGATTCAAACTGGGTTCTGTGGGGACCCGTACCCTTACTGTGACGTGCGAGGCCGAGAACGCGGTGTTTGTCCTTCCTGGCGGCGTCAGTTCCAACGTTTACTCCACCACTGTGACCGTGAACGTTACCGAATCTGTCCTGAGCAAGCCGACGACCTATATCGCGATCATTGTGATCGCCGTCCTGATAGTTATCGCGGTCTTCCTGTACATGAGGAACGCGCCGACAAAGAAACCTGACACGACCTTCACTGAGCTTGAAAGGCAAAAGAAGGAATCGAGGGAAGATGTCGAAGAGGCTCCGAAGACTTCTGCAACGGAAAGGAGAAGGTACAGAGACTCCGACGACCGGCCGAAGGAGACAGTAAAAACTTCAGCTCCGCCGGAAGAGAAGAAGGCCACAACCTTCACCGAGCTTGAGAAGCAAAAGAAGAAGGAGAAAAAGGAATCCGCACCAAAGAAGAATGAGACTTCTTCCGAGGAGCCGAAAAAGCTCAAGTATGTAAGTTCCAGACGGAAGTAAACTTTAAAGAAACAAATTATCGGAGAGCGCCGTTGCGCGCTCTCCGGCATATTTTTGATATTCAGAATTTTTGTTTCGGATCATTGAGAACGATGAGGGCGACCTCTCTCCTGTCCATGAAGAACCCAATCTTCTTATGCAGCATTATTGAGGGGGCATTGCCTGTCTGCAGCATGCTGTGGGCGGCTTCGGCGCCCATTGCCTGACCTTTTCTGAGAACTTCCCTGAGGAGTTTGTATCCGATCATATTCCTTCGGGCATAGGGGTGGACCCCCATGTTCTCTATCCATACGAGTTTGTTCACATCAAAGATGTGTTCCAGCATCTTTGCGAAAATGAAACCGTATATCTCTCCGTCCTCCTCGGCAACAAAACTCAGGCCGCTTTCCAGATACGAAGCGAAATGGTTTTTGCTGCTCGCTCCGAGGTTCTCCTTCCATTCTTTTGGAAGGTCTTCCCACTTGTTCTCGATGGTCTCAGCGAAATATTCCTTTATGCAGGAGATCTCAAGCGCTCTGACCTTCTCGATGTCCTTGAGCTTCAATTGGCGGATCTCCATCACATCTCCTCCGGACAGTCGATCCCCAAGCAGTCCAAGACATTTCTCAGAACTGTCCTTGTACATTCCACCAATGTCAGTCTCGAGTTCCTGTTCTCATCAGATGCCAGCACCGGCACCATGGCATAGAACTGATTGAACGCGACCGCCACCTCGTGACCGTATGCAGGCAGCACATGTACGCGCCTTTCTTCTCCGGCCTCTTTGATGACCCTGCCGAATTTAGACAGAGATTTTATCAGCGCCCTCTCGTACTCATCGGTGAACATTCCAGGATCTGTGCAGCAGTCGTATTTTCCTGCCTTGCTGAGCATGCTGCAGGCCCTTGCGTGAACGTATTGGATGTACGGTCCGCTGTTCCCGTCGAAGTTGAGCGCCTCATCCCATTTGAAGACAAATTGTTTCTCAGGGTGCACCCTGACAATGTTATACCGTATGGCTCCTATCCCTATCTTCCTGGCAATGTTCAGCATCTCCTCTTCTGACAGATCGCTGCGCCTGGATCTTATCTCATTCACCGCACGGCTGACGGCCTCGTCGATCAGATCGTCCAAATACACGACGACCCCCTTTCTGGTGGACATCTTCCCCTCCGGGAGAGATACAAAAGAATAGAACATCGCTTCCGGGACCTTTTTGCTGCCCAGTATCTCCAGGGCCGAGCACAGCTGCTTGGATCCGAGTTTCTGATCCTCGCCTAACACATCGACCGCCCTGTCCGCCCTTTTGAATTTGTCTAAATGATATGCGAGATCGCGCGTTGTGTAAAGGGTGGTCCCGTCGGATCTTGTGAAAGTGAATTTTGTGTTCTTGCCTTGCACCCCGAAATCCTTCAGGTCGACATACCAGGCGCCGTCCTCTGTCTGTCCTGCGTATTTCGACCCTTTCAGCCTGTCTACGACATCCTTTGCGGACCCGTCCATTATGAAATCGGATTCCCAGGTATAGTTGTCGAGTTCTACGTTGATATCGGCCAGGGTCTCCTTCAACCCTTCCAGCATCGCTTCCGCCGTTTTCCTGACGCTGCGGATCACTTCTTCGTCCCCGTCCTCGAACCTTCTGAGCATTTCCGCTATGTGCTCCTTGACCTCGCTGTCCTCTTCCATCCGTTTGTTGGCCTCACGGTAGTATGCGACGAGCCTGTGGTCTGTCTTGTCCCTGTCCTCTTCTGTTACTGAGCCTTTGGGAACATTATTGACGCCCCATGTGAGGATGACGACCTGCTTTCCCACGTCATTCACATAATACTCCGTCTGCACATCATACCCGCATCTTTTCAGGGATCTCGCAAGCGTATCTCCGATTATGGGGTTCCTTGCTCTTCCGACGTGTATCGGCCCGGTCGGGTTCGTTGATGTGTGCTCAACATTGATCTTTATTCCGTTCTCCGGCATTGAACCGTATGCATCGCCCTCGGCGATTATTCTCTTGAGTGTTTCCCCGATCAATGCCGTATCATCCATCATGAAGTTCAGATAGCCATTGAGCGCGCTCACTGACGATATCAGTCCTGACGGCGCTATGTTGGCGGCCAGCCTCTCCGCGATGGCCTTAGGGTCCGATCTGAGCTCTTTAGAGAAACTGAAGCACGGAACGGCAAGGTCTGCCATATCGGAAACCTCTTTTATGAATTTGAGATCGGGCGAACCTATCTTCTTCAACGCAGCACGCACCGCGGAATCAACCTCGCACTCGAATCTCTGCCTGCTTTCCATACTCACCCCATCCTGTATCTCAGAATAGCTGCCATGCCTCCGAATGCTTTCAGGAGCATGTCTCCCTCTTCCGAATCTCCGGAGATAAGCTGCACTTTCGTGTTGAACCCGTCTGCTTTCTCAAAGAAGTTGTCGATGAGGTCTTCCTGTTCCGCTATCTTTGCGGGCTGACCGCACTCGGGGCATGGTATCTTCTCATCCGGATCGTCAACCGTCATCTTTATGATGTGGCCTGAACTGC
>JAIRQG010000056.1 GCA_031256615.1 Candidatus Methanoplasma sp.
TAATCTAGTCCGGTAAGGTGGCGGTCTCGAAAACCGCTGGCGTTCCGCCTCGGGAGTTCGAATCTCCTCCTCGGCGCCTTTTCATCCCTTACCATAGCCATGCATTCAGAGTAATATCGTTAGTTTAACGTATATCATATCCCATACGGCAATTGAAAGGTGCTGAAATGAGAGACCGAAGGTTGATCTTGACCAGAAACATTGCAGTGAATGAGATCCCGATAGCAATTGATGTCTCTAAGGAAGAGCTCGGAGAGGACTATCTCGCAGAGAAAGATTTCTTGGAAACAATAAACACGCCTTCTGCATTCTGCAAAGTAATAACATACAACAGACAATTCGCCGGTTTTGCGATATGCCAGGTGTTCGGCCCGGATAAGGTGGACAAGATGCTTCATCTTCCCGATTCTCCGGGAAAGGACAAACTCCTTTCCAAAGAAAAGATCGGACTTTTTGATGCAGTCGCCGTAAGCAAGGCCTTCCGCAGACTCGGCCTGGGCACGGAGCTTTTCGCTGCCTGCAACAGCGAGTTCTCTACCCGAGAAGTGGATGCTGTCTGCGCCATGGCATGGAAGAGCGTCGACGGCACCATCAGCACCGAAGGTATCCTGAGGAGGATGGACCTTACTCCGCAATTAGAGATCCCGGGCTACTGGAACCAAATGGTGGATTCTCCGGGCGGGCACGACTGCCCCATATGCGGTAGGCCGTGCAAGTGCTCCGCGGTCCTTTATTACAAAGGATGAATCATACTGTTCCGGCTGCCTGCTTTTTCTTTCTTACGTAAAGAGAGAACGCGATCGTCACGGCCAGAACGGAAAGTATGACCGCCAGCGAGATCAGCACATCCACGTGATAGTGGTCTGCGATCAGCATCTTGACGCCGATGAACGCCAATATCGCTCCTAAGCCATACTTCAGATATTCCAAGTGTTCCATCGTTCCCTTGATCGCGAAGAACAGCGACCTCAAACCCAGTATGGCAAAGAGGTTGGATGTGTAGATGATGAATTTATCAGTTGTTATCGCCAGCGCGGCCGGGATCGAATCGAATGCGAACATTATGTCTGTAAGCTCGATGACGATTATGCACAGGAACAGCGGGGTCATCATCCTCACGCCGTTGCGTACAGTGAACATCTTGTCCCCGTCGTACTCCGGGTGTACATTGAATCTCTTGCTCAGTTTCTCGGCAAGCTTGCTGTCGCCGTCGCTGTCCTTCTTTCTGACTGTTTTTATAGCTGTGTATATCAGCACCGCACCGAAGATGTACATCATCCAATCAAATGCGTCGAGAAGTTCCGCCCCTGCAAAAATGAACAGCGCCCTGAACGCGAATGCCCCGATAATCCCGTAGAACAGCGCCTTGTGCTGATACTCATCCGGGACGCTGAAGTATGCGAAGATTATGATGAACACAAAGAGATTATCAACGCTCATCATCTCTTCTATGACAAATGCGGTGAAGTACTCGGTTGCCGGGGCGGACCCCATCTCAAAATATATCATTACGCCGAACGCAAGTGCCAGACCTATCCAGAACGCCGTCATCATCAGCGCTCTTTTCGTCGAGATGTGCTTCGCGCCGCGGTTAAGGATCCCCATGTCGACAGAGAACATCACAATGATTACTGTGAAGAATATCGCCCACATTATCGGTGTTTCTATCGTTCGGGTCCCCTCCCTTTCTTCACAGTATCATGATACGCATAAAAGAATGTTCATAGATCGTCAAGTTTCTGTCTCAGCTTCGATTTGCTTTTAGAGGGTTTCTTTCCTGCGCGTTCGTCCAGTTTGGCAAGGAGCTCTTTCTCATAGGGAGATACTTTGCTCGGAACTTCCATCATCACGCGGACGAACATGTTCCCCCTTGTGTTCTGGTTCAGCTTGGGGAGTCCTTTGCCCGCTATCCTCAGGACGCCTCCGACCTGGGTCCCGGGAGGTATGGTCAGCGATATCGTTTCTTCGTCTATCGTTTTAACGGTCTCCTCTCCTCCCAGAACAAGTCTGGAATACGTCGTGGAGACCTCCGACCACAGGTTCATCCCATCCCTTCTGAAATTCTTATCTCCCTTTACATGGATCACCACTATCAGGTCTCCGGGCGGCCCTCCGTTGTATCCCGCGTCCCCCGCTCCGGCCACTCTGAGCCTCATGTCCTCTTCCACGCCTTTCGGGATATCCACCGATACTTTGGATGATACGTTGTTTCTTCCGGAACCTCTGCACTTGGGGCAGCGTTCCCTGAAGGACCTTCCGGTGCCGCCGCATGCGGAGCAGTCCCCGACGGAGACCATATTCCCGAACGGCGTGCGGCTCACCCTTTGCACCTGGCCCGCTCCGTTGCATGTCTGGCACATTTCTACTTTTCCGTCTTTGCCGCCGGTTCCCCTGCAGTCCCCGCAGGGAACTGAATGAGGAACGGAGAGTTCCACGGTCTTCCCTTTAAGCACGTCGGAAAGAGTGATCTCAAGATCGTATCTCAGGGATTCCCCCTGTCTCTGGGAGTTCCTGGACCTCGACTGCGGTCTCCTTCCGAACATGCTGCCGAAGATGTCTCCGAATATATCGCTGATATCGTCCGCGTGGGTGAAGTCGTCCCAGGAGAATCCTCCTTTGCCGAATTGGTTGTTGACCCCTGCGTGTCCGTACTGGTCGTAGAGCTTCCGCTTCTCCTCATCGGAAAGAACTTCGTAAGCTTCGGATACTTCCTTGAATTTAGCTTCCGCTTCTTCCTTTGAGAGATCGGTCACATCCGGATGGTATTTCTTCGCAAGAGAGCGGTATGCCTTCTTGATATCATCCTGTGACGCGTCCTTGCCGACGCCCAGTATTTCGTAGTAGTCTCCGGGCATTCATCTTACCTTATTTTTCGTCGTCATCCACGATCTTGTAGTCAGCGTCGACGAACTCTTCTTTGCCGCCGTCGTTCGGATCGGTATCCTTTGGATCCTGCGCCTGCTGCTGTTGCTGAGCCGCTTCCTGGTATATCCTCTGGCTAATGGGGCCCATTGCCTTCATCAGCGCGTCCAATTTCGACCTTACCGTTTCTGCGCTGTCCCCTTTCATCGCACTCTCAAGGTCTGCGGTGGCAGCCTCGACGGCCGCCCTCTCTTCCTGCGAGACCTTCTCTCCAAGCTCGTCCAGCGATTTGCGGACCGAGTGTATCATCGTTTCCGCCTGGTTCTTTGCTTCTATGAGCTCCAGTTTCTTCTTGTCCGCATCCGCGAACTTCTCGGCCTGTTTCACAAGCTCGCCTATCTCATCCTTAGAGAGTTTGTTGCTGGAAGCAATCGTGATCATTTGTTCTTTTCCTGTTCCCTTGTCCTTCGCGGAGACGTTTATTATTCCGTTCGCGTCGATGTCGAAGGTGACCTCGATCTGAGGCATTCCGCGGGGTGCGGGAAGTATGCCTTGAAGTATGAATCTCCCCAGCGATGTGTTGTCCGCAGCCATCTTCCTCTCGCCTTGGACGATATTGATCTCGACCGACGGCTGATTGTCCACGGCGGTGGAGAATATCTGCGCCCTCTTTGTCGGGATGGTAGTGTTCCTTTCTATCAGTGTGGTTGCAATGCCTCCGAGCGTCTCTATCCCCAGCGACAGCGGGGTAACGTCCAAGAGCAGGACATCCTTCACGTCCCCTGAAAGCACCGCCCCCTGGACGGCCGCTCCCATCGAGACGCACTCCATCGGATCTATCCCTCTCTGTATCTTCGGCCCAACTATGCCTTCGACGAAGTTCTGCACTATCGGCATTCTGGTCGGCCCTCCGACCATTATGATCTTGTCTATCGAATCAGGTGAAAACTTTGAGTCGGATACCGCTTGATCCATCGATTTCCTGCATTTCTGCACTATCGGCCCGACCAGTTCCTCAAGCTTTGCTCTCGTGATCGTCTGTATCAGGTGCTTCGGCCCGGACGCGTCGGACGATATGAACGGAAGGTTGATCTCCGTCTGCATTGTGGTGGAGAGTTCGATCTTCGCTTTTTCGCATGCCTCCCTCACTCTCCAGAATGCCATGTTATCTTTGGAAAGATCTATCCCCGTCTCTTTCTGGAATTGCCCCAGCACATATTTTGTGAGGATCTCGTCCATGTCCGACCCTCCGAGCTGTGTGTCCCCGGATGTGGATATCACTTCGAAAACGCCGTCGCTGAAATCCATTATGGTAACATCCAGCGTTCCTCCTCCGAGGTCGAAGACCATTATCTTTTGGGCGGCTCCGCTTTTCTCGAGGCCATACGCAAGCGCGGCCGCGGTAGGCTCGTTTATTATGCGGACAACTTCTAACCCGGCAATTGCTCCCGCATCCTTCGTTGCCTGCCTCTGATTGTCATTGAAGTACGCCGGCACCGTTATGACCGCTTTGTCTATGGTCTCGCCAAGGTACGATTCGGCATCCTTCTTTATTTTCTGGAGTATGAACGCCGAGATCTGCTGCGGAGTGTACTCCTTTCCCAGCGCCGTCACTTTTTCGTTCGAGCCCATTTTTCTTTTGACGTTCTTTATCGTGCCGTCGGGGTTCGTTACAGCCTGCCTTCTCGCCGGCTCTCCGACCAGCAGCTGACCGTCCTTTGTGAATGCCACATAGGACGGGAAGGATTTCCCTCCGACGCTGGTGCCCTCCGCGCTCGGGATCATTGTCGGTCTGCCGCCTTCCATCACCGATGCGGCCGAGTTGCTTGTTCCAAGATCTATTCCTATTATTCTCGACATTTTTCTCACTCTTCCTTCTTTTTTGTGACCTTGACCTTTGGATATCTTATTATCCTTTCATTCAGGCGATATCCTTTCTGGAACACCTCTGCTATCTCTCCTTCGGTGTCCGCTTCCACTGCGCACAGAGCTTCGTGGATGTTCGGGTCGAATTTGCAGTCCGTTGGGATCTCCGTAAGACCATTCTCTTCCAGGACCTTCATCAGATTCTGCCTTATTCCCCTTATCCCTGCCACAAGCTCGGTTTCCTCTTTCGCCGTTCCCAATGCCCTGTCCATATCGTCCACGATCGTCAGCAGGCTTACCGCCACGCCGCATATCGCGAACTTTCTGAACTCCTCGCTCTCTTTTTCCGTTCTTTTACGGAAGTTGTCGAAGTCTGCCTGAAGTCTTCTGGCCATGTTGAGGTACTCTTCAGCTTTGGCGTTGGCCTCGGCAAGAGCGGCCGTCATGTCCTCGGACGCCTCGGCAGCATCCTCGTCCTTCTTTTTTTTAGACTTCTCAGTCATAGGTGACCTCCGGTTAGTTAAACTGATAATAGTGAAAAAGGGGCCAAAGGCCCCGTTTAATGGTTTCAGTCATCATCAACGCTAGACATATCGGGGTTGAATTCCGGCGTTGAACTTCCCCTTGATGCGATGACGTCGTCGATCCTGAGGATCATCACTGCCGCATCGGTGGCCGAGTTGATCGCCTGTTTGCCGATCCTGAGCGGCTCAATGACGTTCAGCTTGCGCATGTCCTCGATCTTACCGGTGAAGGGGTTCAGGCCTGCATTGACCTTTCCTTCCTTGTGGGCCTTCCTCATCTGGATGTTGATGTCTATCGGGTCAAGTCCGGCGTTCTCCGCGAGCGTTGTGGAGATGATCTCCATTGCGGATGCGAAAGCTTCTATGGCAATCTGTTCCCTTCCACCTACGGATGCCGCATAGTCCCTGAGCTGCATGGCGATCTCCATCGCCGTGGAGCCTCCGCCGGTGACGATCATTCCGTCCTCAATGGAGACCTTAACAACAGACCAGGCATCAACGAGCGATCTCTCGACCTCGTCCGCGACGTGTGTCGTACCGCCCCTGACAAGTATGGATACTGTCTTGGGCTCTTTGCATCCGGTAACAAATGTCATCTCCTCGTTCTCGATGACCTTCAGTTCTATGCTCTCGGCAAATCCGAGGTCTTCTTTGGAGAGTTCCATGATCTTATTGCATATGCTTGCCCCGGTCGATCTTGCCAGCCTTTCCATGTCGGACTTTTTGACACGCCTGCATGCGTATATGCCTTCTTTTGCGAAGAAGTGCTGTGCAAGGTCATCGATGCCTTTCTGACAGAACAGAACATTTGCGCCTGCTTTCTTGACCTGTGCGACCATGTTCTTGAGCATGTTCTCTTCTTCCTGCAGGAATGCGGAAAGCTGAGAGGGATCCGTTATCTGGATCTTCGCTTCGATCTCGGTCTTCTTGACCTCGAATGCCGCATCGACGACGGCGATCTTCGCGTTGCTTACTTTCTTCGGCATCGCGGGGGAGACCGGCTCTTTGTCGATGATTATGCCTTTGACGAGTTGGGATTCGTCCATGCTCGCTCCGGCCTTTTTGACCGTCTGTATGTTCTTCAGGTCTGCAGTGTAGTTGCCTTTGGCGTCCTTGTCGATGATCGTCTTGACGGCGTCCACCACCATGTCCGCGAAGAACTCTTTGGATCCGCCTACCTGTTTGCTGATCATCGCGTTAGCCGCGATCTGCTTCAGGAGCTTGTCGTCGTTGATGCTCACTTTTGTTGAGACCTTCTTGAGGACCTCCTGCGCTTTCTGGTTTGCAAGCCTGTATCCGGCGGTGATGATCGTCGGGTGTACATTCGCATCGATCATGTCCGTCGCTTTCTTCAGGAACTCTCCGGCAAGTATGACGGATGTGGTTGTTCCGTCCCCTACCTCTGCGTCCTGTGTCTTTGCCACCTCTACCAGCATCTTTGCCGCAGGGTGCTGTACATCCATTTCCTTAAGGATCGTGACACCGTCATTGGTGATCACTACGTCACCCATGGAGTCCACAAGCATCTTGTCCATTCCTCTCGGACCGAGACTGCTCCTTACCGCGTCGGCGATAGCCCTGGCGGCGGTTATGTTGTTGTACTGTGCGTCTTTTCCTTTGTCTCTTTTCGTCCCTTCCCTGAGGATAAGGATCGGTGCATTGCCCATGCCCATTTTAATTCAACCTCCAATTATCTATTCCACTCTTATTATGGAATTTCTAAAGGGTTATGGTTTGTTCTTCTATATAAATATAGCCTATAATGCAATTAGGCACAGGAAATGAAAAGGTAGAAAAATTTACAGGAGTCTATACTCCTCTGCAGGGAGATGCAGTTGCTTTAGCACAATATGCAGAGAATTATATGATGAGAGGTCCATTCCCAATCGGACCGGAAAACACCGCAATAGCCATATTCATGCGATGTTTGGTACACAGAAAATAAAATCATGAGGAGAATATTATGTCAGGGCAAACACTATTCTTTACCGATGAACCAATAGATGGTCTGGCAACATTCATTAAAGGAGGGAAGGAGTTGGATTATATATACAAAAACATGAGATTCGGTTATCTCTACTTTGATAATGTGATCCCGGGGTTGGTTCAATATGTGTTGTGGCAGGGGGCGCCTGTTATGCCCATATTCGACCTGGCAAAGGACTATCTCAGAAAAGGAGGCGAGACCTTCATCGTGATCGAGGTGTGTCAGGGATATCCCACGCCATCGCATATGCTGATGCCTGAAACGGTGCTCGATCTTAAAGATCACATATCCGAAACATGGCCCAGATCATTGCTGGATTCTTTGCCGGACGAACCTGTTGAACCTGCTAAGAGACGTCATGAGATCGTTAAAGGCGTGGGGGAATTTCTGGGGCCTTCTTATTCAAAGAAAAACCCCTACTTGGAATGGTTCACGAAATATCGTTTGATAGATACAGGAGTCCAACAACGGAAAAACAGCATCTGATACCCGTGACCATCGTTTCTGCCGTAATGATATCCTGCGCTATTGCCTTTGACAACAGCGGTGAAAGAACCTCTCTTTATTATGAACAGGCGGCAGAGATAGTGTGCGGGAGCGGAGGGAGCCGCTGACCAATGAGGATGGGCAGGCAATTGGCATGATGACATTCAGGCTTACTAACATTGAATCAAGTATTCGGGGGATCAGCTATGCTATTCCATCAGACATCATAACCAACTACTTTGTGTTGGACATGTGATTGCATGCGCTATTTGATAATATTATTGAACATGGCTCCTCTATGTAAACCTCAGACAAACAATCCCTAGCGGACTGAGAGAGTTTTCTCTCTCCCAGCGTTTACCGTGGTTTTTAACAAGATGCCATCCGCACAGTCAAGAATGTTTGATCATTACCGACTGCACATAATGTTTTGGCACATTTCTTTTAGCAAAGGAACCTCTTCTAACACTGTAGACCTCATCCTCGGAATGTGTACTTTTGGATAGTTGTGCACTGTAAAACCCCTCATTGCCGCCACACCTCTCCAATCAATTTCCGGATAGGTCTCCTTAAATTCGACGGAGAGGAGTTTGGTATGCTCCCCTATTTGTATCAGAGAAAATGCACAACCATATTGAAGCGAGATATTATCAAAGAAGTCCTCTTCATCAGAGCCGTGAAGACTGACAAGATATTCAATGTCTTCACAATACCTTATGATTGCCTGCGGTTCTCAACATCACGCTTCGAACACGATCTTCCGGTCACGCAGCATCTCCTCCATAAAGTAGGATTTTTCTTCTATGCTCTCTTCACAGACGATATCCACTTCGGCTCTGAGAGCATCTCTTAGATCGCACAGAAATGATCCCAGTTTCATCAGCCCATATTCTTTAGGGGCGACTATGCAGAAGTCAAAGTCGCTTTCAGCTGCATTGTCCCCTCGTGCTCTGGATCCAAATAGATAAACACAGATCATACCGTGCTTTTCAGCGATCGGTGCGACTATTTTCTGCAACTCTTCGAAGGGAAGTTCACACTTCGCGCCCGCTGATTCCATGGTGATTGTATCATGAAGATAACCTATAATGATTACGCCGGACGAGAAAGCCTTGCGCATCTTTGCTATCGACATTATGGCTGTACGGAGTTCTTCGACAGACTGCTGTCCTTTCT
>JAIRQG010000057.1 GCA_031256615.1 Candidatus Methanoplasma sp.
CCTGAGCCACACAGAGAAGAATGCAACAAGGACCGTTTCACAGTATCTGAAACAGGTAATCGATTCAGACATGTCCCGTGTGGACGGTGTCCGGAGAGACCCGGAGACGGTCAGGCGTATGATAGAGTCCATTGCAAGGAACGTATCCACATATGCGGATATGGAGAAGATCAGAAAGGAGGCCGCAGAAGGAGGAACTCTGTCGATCAACACATTCAAAGAATATCTGGACGCTATGAGACGCATATTTTTGGTGGAAAACCTTCCTGCGTGGAATCCTCATCTCAGATCAAGGACGAGGCTCATAACGTCTCCGAAATGGCATTTTACGGATCCGTCCATTGCCATGTCTGCTCTGAAAGCATCTTCCGATGCCCTCTTCAAAGATTACAGAACATTCGGCCTCTTCTTTGAATCGCTGTGTGTGAGGGACCTTCGCGTGTACTCACAGCCGCTGGACGGTACAGTAAGCTATTTCCGCGACAACAACGGGAACGAGGTAGATCTGATAGTGCAGATCCCAGGAGGGGATTGGTGCGCCATAGAAGTAAAGCTCGGCGGTAATGACATTGATGAAGGAGCAAAGAACTTGTTAAGATTCAGGGACAAGATAGACACAGACATGATGAAGCCCCCTTCGTTCCTTATGGTGCTTACCGCGGGACAGTTCGCATTGGAACGGCCGGACGGAGTGATCGAGGTTCCGATAGGCTGTCTGAAGGATTAGGATAGACATGCGTGCGCCTCTTTTCTTTAAAAGAGGGCAAGTTTATATAAGAGGGCAATAATGCGTAGCCATTTAAGAGGTCTATTATGTACATAATGACGCAGTCTGAGAAGGTGGTGCGCATCCCGCCCGCGGACCTGAAAGCGGATATCGAAACGGTCATAGGGGAACTTACGAAGAACGCCTATGAAGGCAAGTTCGGAGAGGACAAGATGATGACCGTTCTGATAAACAATGTTGAGACCGTAGGTCCGGGACGCATAGTCCACGGCGACGGCGCAGTATATCAGACGGTAAAGTATGATCAGCTTGCGTTCAGGCCGAAGGACAACGAGATAATAGAAGGCGTTGTCTGCGAGGTCGTTAAATTCGGCGCGTTCGTAAGATTCGGCCCGATAGACGGTCTGCTGCACATAAGCCAAGTGATGGATGACCGTGTTGACATAGACGGCGAGAACCAGAGGCTCATCGGAAAGGATTCCGGCAGATTCCTGGGAATAGGCGACAAGGTCAGAGCAAGGATAGTCAGCATAGACATCAATGAGAAGAATCCGGAGGACAGCAAGATCGGATTGACGATGAGGCAGCCCGGTCTCGGTAAACTGGAATGGATCGAGGAAGACCAGAAGAAGAAACAGGGTGAGCAGAAATGAGGGCATGCAAACAGTGCAGTTTCATTTCCGAGGACGACACCTGCCCGAGATGCGGCAGCGCAACGTCAAAGGAATGGCAGGGTTATCTCGTTGTCGTGGATCACGAGAAATCCGACATAGCAAAGAAAATGGGCATAACTTCCAACGGGAAGTATGCGCTCAGGGTACGCTGAAATGAGTGACATCCGGAGGTCCAGAAGAATTCCCGACGAACGGAGGGAATTGTTCAAGGAACCTCTCGGTGAACTTATCAATGAAAACCATTTAAAAAAAATAAACACAGCAAAGAACAAACTGATCTCGGTGGGGGACGTGGTATCCTTCACCTTGGCGGAAAAAGGCATCACGCCCCATCTTTCCATCTACGACGGAATGACGGAAAGGCGTGAGATGACCGCATTCGCTTCCTATGTGGAAAGCAAAGGGATGAAAGCGGACGTCGCGGCCAATCCCGCGGGAACGATAACCGCAGAACTGGTCAGTGCGATAGAAAACTGTTTATCGGGTCAGGAGAAGAGAACGATCCGTGTGATCGGGGAGGAGGACCTGGCGGTGATACCGTGCATCCTTCTGTCTCCAGAAGGAACGAACGTGATCTACGGATGGCCCGGGAAGGGGATGATGCTCATCACCACGGACAGAAGCATCAAAAAGAAAATGGAACAACTCTTGGAACAAACGGAGGAGTTTGAATGAAAATAGAGATAACAGAGAAGAAGGAGAATCTGCTGCAGGAAAGGACAGAGGTACGTTTCACAGTGGATCATACGGGAGAAGCAACGCCTACGAGAAAAGCGATCATCGACGCAATAGCAAAAATGACCGGCGCCGGTTCCAATACCGTCGTATTGAACAACGTCGACACCCAGTACGGACGCGGAATATCGAAGGGATACGTTAAGGTATACAAGTCTGAGGACGCCGCCCGCAAATTCGAAAGGGAATACCTGCTGAAGAGAAGCGGGATCATAAAGGAAGAGAAGAAGGAGGGACAGTAAAATGGCAGCGGCAGCGGCAAAAGGCGGAGCGAAGAAAGCGGATGCCAAGAAAGGCAAGAAGGGCGGCTCGCCGGCGAAGAAGGACGCTTACCAGGTGTCCGGCGACAAGGTCACGCGGAAGAAGCCGGTATGCCCGAAATGCGGCCCCGGCGTGTTCATGGCGACGCATGCGGACCGCGTATCGTGCGGCAAATGCGGTTACACCGAATTCAAAAAGTAAACAAGTGTGCAAAGCACACTATTCCCCACATTTTAAGGGCCTGTGGTGTAGCCTGGATATCACCGGGGCCTCCGGAGCCTCAGACCCGAGTTCGAATCTCGGCAGGCCCGCTCACTACTTCCGTGTATTGAATGTTCTGTAAGTATGGACCTTATGCGCTAAGCTCAGGCTAGAAGTGCCGCTAGGTATGTACAGTGCAATTTAAAATGAAGAGGTCTGTTTTAGTTTAGAGGTCGCATGATCTTTTCTTCTCTCTGATCCGCTATGTCCACAGCTTTAATTATTCCTGATCTGGA
>JAIRQG010000151.1 GCA_031256615.1 Candidatus Methanoplasma sp.
GGTCAACATAGCTAACCATAAAGATTTGGTCGTCGGGGACCGCGTCATAGAGCCCGGAAATTCCGAGAAGTTCCACACCGGAGACTGGAGAAGCATGGTCCCCGTGTTAGACAGGGGCAAGTGCATAGACTGCCTTACCTGCTGGATATACTGTCCCGACAGCAGCATCCTCGTGGAGGACGGCAAGATCAAAGGATTGAAACTGTCGCACTGCAAAGGCTGCGGCATCTGTGCGAACGTGTGCCCCAAGGATGCGATAGAGATGAGGGGGGATTAAAATGGAGAAACATATTGCAATAAACGGAGACTCCGCAGTCGCCCTCGCATGGAAGCAGATCGATCCGGATGTGTGCGCCGCATACCCTATCACGCCTCAGACGATAATAGTCGAGAAGTTCGCAGAGTATGTTGCGAACGGAGAGGTGTCGACGGAGTTCGTCTGTGTGGAATCGGAGCACAGCGCGCTTACTCTGTGCACGACCTCTTCGTCAGCGGGAGCAAGAACATTCACAGCAACGGCATCGCAAGGCCTTGCATACATGTGGGAGATGCTGCCGATAGCGGCATCCATGAGGGTCCCTTTGATAATGGCGGTGGCGAACAGGGCCGTCAGCGGACCCATCGACATCCATAACGACCACGGCGACGTGATGGCGGCAAGAGACTGTGGATGGATATCGATATTCTCAGAGAATGTTCAGGAGGCGTATGACCTTTCCATAATCGCCCCGAGGATAGCTGAGCACCATGATGTTCAGCTGCCGGTGCTCGTGAACCTTGACGGATTCATACTCACCCATGCGACAGAGAGGATAACTCCGTTGGATGAGAACGTTGTCAAGAAATTCATAGGGGAGTTCAAGCCCCTGCATCCCCTTCTGGATGTGAAGAATCCCATATCCCATAACCTGATGGACGGGCCGATGTTCTACTTCCCGCACAAGTACCAGATGGTCCTGGCGATGAACAATGCCCGCAAGGTAACCAAGGATGTGTTCGGTGAGTTCGAGAAGATCTCCGGCAGGAAATACAAAATAGTTGAAGAGTACAAGTGCGGCGATGCGGAATGCATCGCGATCGTTCTCGGGTCATCCTTCGGAACAATGAAGGAGGCCATTGATCAGCTGCGCAAAGAGGGTAAGAAGGTCGGGGTCGCAATGCCCCGCCTTTTCAGGCCGTGGCCCATTGAGGAGCTGGCAAAGCTCATGAAAGGCAAGAAGGCAGTGATAGTCATGGACAAACACCTGAGCGTCGGGTCCTACGGCCCGCTGTTCCCGGAGGTCGTGGCAACCGCGCTTGAGGCAGAGAGCATGCCGAAGATATACAACTACATCTACGGCCTCGGGGGAGCGGACACAATGGTCTCTGATTTCGTTTCAGTGTTCAAGGATGTAGAAGCAGGGAAGGCAAAAAGGATCAACTTCCTGGGGGTGGAAGAATGAGCTCATTGGCACTGAAGGACCTCAGCAAGATACCGGACAGACTGGCAAGCGGCCACAGGCTGTGCGCAGGATGCCCCGAATCTATAATCGCGAGGCAGATCATGATGGGTACCGAAAAGGACATCGTGGTGTCGTGCGCAACAGGCTGTTTCGAAGTTTCGACCACCATCTTCCCCTACACATCGTGGAAGACCCCCTACATACACACCGCGTTCGGCAACGCCGCGGCCACCTGCGCAGGGGTAGAGACAGCATACCAGGCGCTTAAGAAAAAGGGTAAGGTCAAAGAGGATGTGAAGTTCGTGACCTTCGCGGGAGACGGCGGAACATACGATATCGGGATCCAGGCACTTTCGGGTGCGGCGGAAAGAGGCCATCACATGCTGTACGTGTGCCTTAACAACGAGGCATATATGAACACAGGCATCCAGAGGTCAAGCGCGACCGGAAAGGGAGCTTCGACCACCACATCCTGGGCAGGCGAGGTCATGGCCGGAAAGAAAGAGTTCCCCAAGGACATGACAATGATAATGGCAGCCCACGGGATACCGTACGTGGCCCAAACAGCGCCCCATGCATGGAAGGACATGGTCCAAAAGGCACAGAAGGCATTCGAGATCGACGGGCCTTCTTTCATCAACGCAATAACGCCGTGCCCGAGAGGATGGAGATTCCCGTCGGACAGGACCATCGATATATCGAGGCTTGCCGTCGAGACCTGCGTTTGGCCTTTGTTCGAAGTGGAGAACGGCACAGAGTATAATCTGTCAGCGGAAAGCCAGAGGATAGCCGACGGCAAGATGGAAAAGAAACCCATCACCGAGTGGATCAACTCTCAGGGCAGGTTCAGCCACCTCAAGGGCGAGAAATGGGCTTCCGTCGTCGAGAGCATGCAGGCAGAAGTGGACAGAAAGTGGACCGCTCTCATTAAACTCTGCAACCTTTAAGAAAAACGGGGGCACCGCCCCCTTCTCTTTTTTGAACAGTATCGGCGCAAGACATTTAAGCCGATTTTCAAAGAAACAGGATTATGATCATCCCAAGCAAGGCGCCGATGGTCGCGCTTATGCAGTTGTTCGTGTACTTTGATATCTTACCTCTATTTTCAAAAGTGGCACCAAGCACACTGTCTATCAGATTTCCCAATATGCCCATGGTTATTGGGATCAGGACATAAACATCCAGCCCCTTGAAGATGAGCAGCCATCCTATGATGCCGGTGAACAATGCCGCAGCCACCGAGGCCGCCGTTCCCAGTACGGACACGCCACCGTTGGTTCCCCGCTTCACCCTTTCAAAAGTGGTTATCAGCCAGACCTTCCTGTCCCTTATCCCGATCTCGCTTGCTACCGTGTCCGCCGCAGCGACGGTCAAAGTGGTTATGAAAGCGACCGTAAGCGCAAGGTCATATTTTCCGCTGAGATATGCATGAAACACTCCGTAAAGGATCGCGAACACGCATGCCGGTATGCCGACGCCGAGCACGTTCTTATACGTCCTTTCTCCGGAATTGCCTTCCTGAAGTCCGTACTTGCTTTTCTCGCCGAGGTCCATCCTCGTTGCGATGAGGCCTGCGGCAGTGAATGTCACAAGAAGGATCAGCCATTCAATGGAACCCAGTACGCCCACGGTGTAGCCGACCACAAGAGACGCCAGCGCTCCCGAGAGAGTAAGCATCTTTAATCGGTAGGCTACTGCTGAAAGGGTGACGGATAAAACGCCAGATATAATAATCTGGGTAATTAGTTCCATACGAGTGTATATGTAACTAGGATATAAAAGTAGGTCCTTATTAGACCAGATATTCGAGGATTTCCGTTGCATATTTTATGCACAAAGAACGGTCCTTCAGCGGAAAAAACATGACCTTTCCCTGAGGATAAATGGTGGTCTCCATCCAATTCCAGTCCATGATGATCATCATTTCGTCCTTTTGTTTGATCTGAAATCCCTTCCTCTCCAGCCTGGCAGAGGCCTCTTCCATGTTGAGATCGAGACCGTCCGCAGATACGGCCATCAGCGCTTCTCCGCCGCAGAGGCGGACGGTCGTGAACCTCATATCGACCTCTTAAGGACATCCGCGGCGGCGGAATGGAACTCGTCGAGGCCGGAGGCGTTTATGATCATGACGTCGGATAATGCGATGACCTCTGCCAGCCCCCAGGATATCTCTCTGGAATCTCTTTTGTTGAACTCTTCGAGGTTCTTGGGAGAATCATCCCTGCCTCTTTTCACAAGCCTTTCGTGTCTTTGTTCAGGGGGAGCGTGTATCCCCACCATCAGAACATCATCGCTGAGTTCCCTGAAGGACCTGATCTCATCCATGCTTCTGCAGCCGTCTATAATGAACACCCCGCCGCTCATTTTTTCTATGACGCGTTTGGCCCAGATGTTCTTTCCGAACCTCTCTCTTTCCGCGTTTGCGAACTCTCCGACGCTTGATCCTCTTTCCTGGTCGGAAGACCCCGAGTAAAATTCTCTGACGACATCGCCCATGCGAACGAAAGGAAGGCCCATCGCGCCGGCGGTCGAGAGAAACTCCTCTTTGCCCGCACCCGGCATGCCGGAGATTATGATTATCTTCATCTCACAGAAGGTTGTCGGATATGTTGGTCAGTATCCGGTCGCAGTATCCGCATCTGAGTTTCGGAGGGTTGCGTTCTTCGACATGGAACTCCGGAACGACGGGCTCCC
>JAIRQG010000007.1 GCA_031256615.1 Candidatus Methanoplasma sp.
ACTCTTTAGATATGCCGAACAGACGCTGGTCTCCTCGCCGGTCTTGTCGGATATCTCTGAGACCCTTGTGCTGCCGCCCGCGATCGCCGCGATGATCGCATTATACACTGCAGGTTCGCGGACCTCCTGCTTTAGCAAGTTGTTAGGCTCCTCAAACAAATAGGAGGAGGTCTTCAAGAAAACATTCTTGATGTTCTCTTCCACCGAAAGCGCATCGTTCATCTGCAACAGGTACTGGGGCGTGCCGCCGACGATACCGTATATGACAGCCATGTCGGTGTCCGTGAATTTCGTAAAACACCGTCTGCTCTCAAAAAAGTCAAAAGGCAGGATCTTGAACTGAGCGGTGCGCCTTCCGTACAGCGGGCTTTTGTATCCAAGTACCTGCTCCTCCATGAAAGACATGGATGATCCGCAAAGTATCAAGAACAATTTCGATGAGTCTTTGTGCTTATCGATCAGCAGCTGCAGGATGGATGCGAATCCTTTATGGGATTTTGCCAAGCAAGGATATTCGTCAATGACCAGCACCAAACGTTTTTTCTTTGACTGATCAAACACGAATTCCAACGCTTCCTGAAAGTTTCTGAAGACAGGGGTTGGTCCTGGTCCGTTGACAAATTCAAACACTGCCCTGCTGAAATTCTCAAGGTTTTGTTTGCCGTTGGTTTCCAAGCCGGTAAAGAATATTACTTCTTTTTCTTCGATGAATTTGTTTATCAATGCTGTTTTGCCGATGCGGCGTCTTCCGTATATCACAGGAAACTGAAAACTGTCGGAACGCCACATACGATCCAACTCAGTGAGCTCCCTCTCGCGGCCAATGAACATTCATCTCACCTTTATTGTGCAACATTAACTAAGATACGATTTACTAATGTATAACTTAGTATTTTAACATTAATATTTTTCTTTCCGAAAAGACAACACAGCAACGATCATTGCACCAGACCGCAATTTTACGAATTGGTTCTGCGCATCAACACTTCCAAACGCCCCTTCGATATAATGGCGGACTCCATGTTCCTGGACTCTATCACATAATTGCCCTTATACCATTTCAGTTTTGAAAGTACCCTCATGAAGTCTATACTCCCCTCGCCGATGGTCATATGGTCATCGTTCTTGCCGATGTTGTCATGAATATGAATGTTCACGATCCTTCCCCCAAATGCGTCGATACACTCGTTTATCAGCCCCATCGTGTTCGCATGGCCGATATCGAAACAGATCATGAGGTCTGTTCCGTCTATGAGGTCCAGCAGACCGTCCGGGGTCTGCCCCATCATTATTCCGAAGGACGGCATGTTCTCCACCGCTGCGGTCACTCCGTATTCTCTGGCACCTTTCTCTATCTCTTTCAGAGAACGTTTTGAAAGTTCTACAGACCTTTCCTTCACATCATACAACACCATGGAATATATTCCCGGATGGATCGTTACCGTCCTTACATCCATGCGGTTGGCGTGCTCCATGGTCTTAAGCATCTCCCCGATCGCCGCTTCCCTCATCTTATCGTTCACGGATGCAATATTTATGTCGCATATGGGGGCGTGTATGGAATAACTCATGTCATAGGATCCTTTTATCTCATTGAACTTAGAAGAGAATTTGGTCACGGCATTCTCTGCCTCTGAAAATATCTCCCACAACTCAAAGTCCTTTGATACCATGTCCATGATGTTTTCCGGGTCGAATATCCCAAACTGCGTGCATGACATCCCGATCATCACCTCACCTCTTCGCCGTCCACGGTTCTCGGCGCCATCTTATCGATGAAGGCTTCCGGGTCGTCGCATTCCATGGTTATCATGATGGTCCCCAGAATGGTCTTCGGTTCGGTGAAGGAGATCTTTCCCACGGTGGCTACCTGTTTGTTCAGATGCAATACGATCTTGTTCCCTCTGATCCCCTTGAACATCATCGATCTTGTGCTGTCAAGTATCTTTTGTTTGCGGATGAGTTCACGGAATCGGCCTGTGCCGGCCTCCCCCTTGAACCCCTTTTCCGTTCTCTCCAGCGAAGCATCCGGGAAAATGTTAAGGATCGCATCCTTTACTTTTTCCTGATCCTCGCTGGGGTATACACTGCATGAAATCAAGACCGAGACCATGGAACGGGCAGACGTTGTGCATATTTAACTTCCTTTGTATTCTGACCTCGACAGCAGATTCTGAATCACGACGAATTTGACACTTGAGCTTACGCTGACCCACGCGTGTTCTCTGTTGCGTTTTCTGCGCCTTTTGCGACTTATCCAGGGGGCTTTCAGCCCCCTGACAGACCGGAAACGACCACCATATCCCTTAGGATATGGGAATTCAGAAGTTAAAAGTTGGAGTAGATGCGTCTTACCGCCTGCTTCCTGTCATAAATGTACGTAATTATCAAGCAAATGGGGAAAAGCACATACCATAAAAATCATTTTTTTGATCATTTGATTACCATCTGCATAAAAGACATCATTGCAAACCCCCTTTGGCATGCTCTTTGATTATTGCTTTTAGATCAATTCCCCTAAGCTTACAAGGACTAATGTCGATGAAAATTGCCCATTCTCCATCTTTTTTCTTTTTTCTAACTTTTTTGCGTATCGTTTCTGGCCCAAATAGTTCTTCCATTTTTGGCATATGGACCAAGCATAATGTTGCCTTTGATTGTGAGTCCACGATCATCAATGATCATTATTTCCATGTTTTTTGGACGGGTCATGTGATAGGCCCCAACCAACAACATTATCGCCATCGGAATTAGAAAAAACAGGCTTACGGCAAAGTATGTATCCAACCCTACAAACAGAAGAATGAAAGCAGCTAGCGCAAGTACGAACACAGCGAGAGCAATGGCTATGTATATCTGTAGGATTTGGCGTTCAACAACTATTCTTTCCATTTTTTTGGACATATCAGCAGCGAACCTACTGTCTTTCTCTCTATGTTACAGGTAGCCCATTGACCACAATATGAAGAACATCATCACGATTCCCGCAATTCCAAGTGGCATTGAGCTATATGTCAAACCAATAATGGTTTTTCTGGTCTTTTTGTAAGATTGGATCTGGCTCTCTTCATCAAATTTCTCGTCGTTTGATAAAAAAGTTGCATGGAAGGTTGGAGGTATGGCGTTATCGGACCATATCATCAGTGAGCCTCCATTTTGTACAATCATTTCCTCGAGCACCTTCATATCTTTATTGCGATAGGCAGATATCTGATTCAATCCCTCAGGGAACAGGGCACTTGTAGATCTGCCTCTATAGACCTTACCTATTTTTTCTCCATTAAGGTCAATATAGATTGGGCCATTCCCACATAGGTATTTTGTACAAATAACTTCAATGTTATCCTTCCCATTGGGAGGGGTGGGTAGTTTTGGGTTGAGCGGGAGGTATTTTTCCAGCCAATCTTCCAAGCAATTGTAAATGTTTTGAAGGAACAGGATGAGACACAGTATAAGAACCAAATAAAATAGTGGTGCCCAGTTGCTATAGATTATCCCGACCATGACAGCGGCAACGAATGCTATGCACACTGCAAAAAGGATGATGTTTCCCTTTGATATACATTTGAGGTCAAACACAATCTCACCATGTCAAGGGCGTTTAGTAGGCAAGACCTGCGCTGATGACGCCGGATGGAATGTCTATTACCACCAGTTGAGCATTGCTTACAATTTTTACTGTACTGGCGCTGGCGCTACCTGCCGCTTTTGCGAGGGTTGTTACCGCTACATTAGTTGCCCCTTTTGCAACAGCACCCACTGCTGCCGTTACCCCAAAACTGCAAACAACACTTGCGGCAGAGCAAGCGTAGGATGCATATTGAAGTGCATCATTGCTAGTTACTTTTGCTGCGGCACTTAGGCCGATACTCGCTACTGTTAACACTGCAGATGCTAAGAAGTTTAGCAATCCTCCATCATATTCCATCTCTTCTTCTGATAGATTGGCGTAGTTTTTTGGCATTACAAGCTCATAATTCACATTTTGTGTTTTTGCTAACAAAAATTTGCCTCCTCATTTTCACAGCCCGTATCCCCTGTTTGTAAATAGTATATATTGGAATCTATTTATGCTTTCGTTAGATACGCTGACGCGTGAAATATCCTCACGTTCAACAGCACGATTCTTCCGATTGCGCGGCGGCATGTGTCGCAAGCATATGCTCTTTTTATGGGAGAGAGATAACCATCGTGAAGCTGAGAGAGCTTCTTGGAACGGATATGGCTGGAACGACCGTCAGAGGGATAAGCGAGGCCGCGGACAAGCTTGGTTTTGAGGCAAGGGCCGTACGGGTCGATCCAGTATCGTTCAAAGAGGGAGGATTCACTCTTCCTGCTATCGCAAGGACTGTAAGAACGGACGGCACTGCACATTTTGTTGTTGTATACTCGGTCTCCAAAGGAGGAAAAGTAAGATGCATGGATCCGGCAGATGACCGGATCACAAAAAAGACGCTGAACGAATTCATGAAAAACTTTGACGGGGCCCTTGTGATGATGGTCCCCAATGAGAACTTCCTTCAAAGCAAGGAAGGTGCCAAGAGCGTTTTGTCAAGTTTCATGGGTCTGATGAAGCCGCATTGGAAGCTGTTCGCGACCGCCATCGCGATATCCATCGTTTTGACAATATTCGGCATCGTTATATCCATGTTCAACAAGGTCCTAATCGATGAGATCATACCTTACAGCCAGGATAAGCAGCTGGTATTAATGGCGATAGCGCTGTCGATCGTCATTGTTACGCAAGTCGTACTCGGAGCACTGAGGCAGCACCTTGTCCTTTATCTTTCCCAGAAGATAGATATCCCGCTGATGCTTGGGTATTTCAAGCACATATTTAGGCTGCCGATGAATTTCTTCGCTTCGAGGAAGACCGGGGACATAGTCACAAGGTTTCAGGATGCAGGCGTTGTCAAAGAGGTACTGACAAGCGTTGCACTCACGGTATTCATCGATGTTGCCATGGTCGTGATAGTAGGAGCAATACTCTATTTCATGAATGCCACTCTGTTCGCGATCATTCTTCTGCTGACAGCAATAAGCGCGATATTGATATTCACATTCAAAGGGCCTTACAAAAAGCTCAACAAAAAGATGATGGAGCAAGGGGCAAGGCTTAACTCCCAGGTGATCGAGAGCCTGAACGGCATTGAAACGGTCAAGACGAACTCATCCGAAGAGTATGTTATGGAGAAGATAGAAATAGAGTACATCAAAACGCTGAAGCTCGGTTTCAGAGGCGGAGTCCTCTCGAACATACAGGGAACGCTGTCTTCCTTTGCAGGAGGGTTCGGCAGCTTGGGAATGATGGTCATGGGAGGATTCCTTGTGATCAGCGGGGAGACGACCCTCGGTACGCTTGTTGCTTTCTCTTCGTTGGCAGGATTCTTCACAGATCCGATCAACCGCCTGGTAAGCCTTCAGCTGACCATACAGGAGGCGAACATCTCTCTGAAACGTCTGTCCGAGATATACGAGGTCGATGAAGAAGAGGATGCGGAATCTGGCAAGGATGCGATGGCATTTGCTGATGGGCTGGGGGATATAGAGATGACAAACGTTTCTTTCAGATACGGCTCAAGACCTCTTGTCCTGAAGAATATCAGCCTTCAGATACCAAAAGGCAAAAAGGTGGCCATTGTCGGCAGGTCGGGGTCCGGTAAGACCACTCTGTCCAAACTTCTTTTGAAGTTCTATGTCCCAGAAGAGGGAACGGTGAAATTCAACGACAGAGAACTGAATACGATAGACGCATTCTCGCTGAGGGGCAGGATCGGCTGCGTCCCGCAGACGGTGGAGATGTTCAGCGGAACCATCAGAGAAAACATCCTGATCGGAAAGCCCAACGCCGCTCCTTCCGAGGTCGCGACCGCCAGCAGATATGCGGGCTGTGACGTGTTCATAAACAAACTTCGAAACAATTACAATACGATGCTTGATGAAAGCGGGGGAGGCCTTTCCGGAGGAGAGAAGCAGAGGATCGCCTTGGCGAGGGCCCTCGTCAAGAATCCCGAATTCATAATCATGGATGAAGCGACGTCAAGTCTGGATTTCATTACGGAACAGGACATATACGACACCATATTCAATAAGCTGAAAAATGCAACGATGCTGATAATCGCACACAGGCTGAGCACTATCAGAAGGTGCGATCTCATCTATGTTATGGAAAAAGGAGAGATAGTCGAATCCGGGACCCATACGTCGCTGCTGTCCGCCGGCGGAATGTATGCGGAGCTTTGGAAAAGCCAGACGGGAGAACCGATAAGGACCATCAAGAAAGATGACCTTAAAATAAAGCCCGAAAGAAAAGTGAATAACGGAGATGAGATGGAATATGGCTAACGAGATCGAAATCGCAGAGAACAAGACCCTGAAACTGAACAGAGTGATATTCCGGGAGCTTAGACAACAGGACAACAATGAGGTCCAGAAGGCCCTGTATATGCTCTCATCTTTCATCAAATCAAAGAAACTGACGCCGTACGGTCCGACCATCGTCCACTCGAAAACAATATTCGAGAACATGCGGCCTATACAGATCACAAGGATCATGGTCCAGCTGAGGGAATCTCTGGAGTCTGTGAATCCTCCCTACGCTTTTGAAGAATCGATAAGGGTGGAGAATTGCATATTGGCAAGATACAGAGGAGATGCCGCCCGTCTCCAGATCGCATACGGGAAGATACAGGTGTATGCCTTTGAGAAAGATATCCATCTGAAGGATGAGATGTACACCGTGCTTATTGAAGAGACACCATCCGGATTATTGGCAGACGTGTTCGCGGAGACGGTCAAATGAGAAGATTCGGCGAGTATGATCTGTCGAGAATGAGCGACAGCCGCATTCTGTATATGAGGAACCCTCCGAAGTTTGCATACATATTCACGGCAGTGGTGGTAATCGCACTCGCAGTTATACTGATATGGAGCTCTTTCGCAGTCAGAGCCGAGCAGGTAGAATCGACAGGGATCATCGTCACTGAGGACAGGTTCGTGATCATGCCCGAAGTGACCGGAACGATCACAGAGATCAATGTGAAAGAAGGCGATGTCGTCGAGAAAGGCAGTGTGATCCTATCCTTCGACAAGACAGGCATAGAATTGGAGATCTCAGCGCTGGAGAACGAAAAGAAAAGGCTCAGCGACAGGATAGGATATATTGACAGGATGATCGATGCTACGAACAGAAGCGATCCGAAACAACCGTTCTCCAACACAGGGGATCAGAGGGAATTCTATGCGATGTTCCAAAGTTACCGTTCGAACTTCGATGCTTGCGGCGGCGATCAGGATCCTATCGATTCTCTCAACTACCAAACAAGAACATCTCTGCTGGCAGAGAGAGGAACAGTGTCTGCATCCTTATCCAATACGGATGCCAACCTGAAAGCATACAAGAATAATCTTTCAAAGTATGACATTACCGCAGTCGCTGCAGGCACAGTTCACTTTGACACATTCATCAGCAAAGGAATGATGTTGTCTGCGGGAACGCAGATCGGGAGCATAAGCAGTTCGGAAAGCATGAAAATGATAGAACTGTACATCCCATCGTACCAAAGGTCCAGGATCGAGGTGGGTGCGGAGTGCAAATTCACAGTGGACGGCCTGCCGCAGACCGAATACGGTTCCATTAGGGGAAGGGTCCTGAGCATCAGCAGTGATGCAATCATACAAGAGAGCGGCGCCTTCTTCAAAGTCATCATCGAGTTCGATGCGGATGCGGTCGAGGATTCGAAGGGCAGCGAGATCAACCTCGTCAACGGCATGACGGTAAGGACATGGATAACATATGAGAAAATGTCCTATCTCAACTACTGGCTGGAACAGATTGGCCTTGGGGATTACTTCTGATTGACACAACAAAAAGAAGGTGTGCTGCGCCTCTGATTCGCATCCTGAGGTGTTTGATGGATGGTCTTTTCCTAAAACCTATGGTGACTTAAAGCTTATTTAGTGAGGTATCGTATAGGGGACTCTATGAGGTCGGAAGTCCTTAATGTGGCTGCGCAGAAGAACTTATTCTTCTCTCCGGAAGCACTAGACTACGTGCTTTCCAACCCTGACCCGATCTCTTTTGCCAACACCCTTCTGGCCACACTTTCTGAAAGTTCCGTCTTCATTGAGAAAAAGGACATACTGAACTTCATAGCGGGAGACGCTGCCGTTGCGCCCGAAAGGAAACCGATCGTTCCAAAGAATAAGAAACATTGCGATATTGCGATCGTCTCCGGGACTGATGTCACGGGTGACTCGACCTGTGAGGGCAAGATCGAGGATTTTGCTGCCTACTTCCGGAGCAGGTTCTCCGCTCTGAAGAAGATGATCGAGAACAGAAGGGATTTCGGAAAATCCGTTCCCATTTCCAAAGCGATGACCCTCGGAAGGGAAGCGCTGATAATAGGTATGATATATGAGAAAAAAGAGACGAAGAACGGACATACCACTCTGCGCGTAGAGGATGAAGGAGGAACATGTACCGTTCTGATCTCAAAGGAATCTCCCTGCTATGGGGAACTGTTCGTCAACGATGAGGTCATCGGCATATCCGGAAAACCCTCAATGAAGGGAGACCTTTTCATCGCAGACAAGATATTCAGGCCCGACATCCCCGCCGGACGCGCGTGGATGCCGTCGGATTCTGTATCCTCGGTCGCATTCCTTTCGGACATACATGTCGGAAGCTACACTTTTCTGGAGAAGGAATGGAAGAGGATGGTCAACTGGCTGAAGACAAACTCTTATGAAATGGACCTTAATTACCTGATATTCCCCGGAGACGTGGTCGACGGGATAGGGATATTCCCCGGACAGGAAGAGGAACTTAACATCGTCGACATATACGATCAGTATGAGAAACTCGGAGAATATGTAAAGGAGATCCCTGACCACATCAGGGTCGTGATCCAGCCCGGCAATCATGATGCCGTGAGGCTGGCAGAACCTCAGCCTGCGCTTGGCAGGATATTCACCAAAAGTTTCGATTCGAACGTGATCCTGGCAGGGAACCCTGTTAACATTGAGATAGAGAAGAGGACCATTCTCTCTTATCACGGAAAGAGCATTGACGATTGGGTGGCCAGCGTACAGAGCTTGAACTATGAGGACCCCATCAACGTGATGAAAGAGATGCTGACAAGGCGCCACCTCTCTCCGATGTACGGCGGAAAGACCGCTATGGCACCGGAGAAGAAGGACTACCTTGTAATTGACAGGGTCCCGGACATATTCGTGTCGGGCCATGTCCACGGAGCGGGGAAGAGGGATTACCGCGGCGTCAAGATAATCAATGCGTCCACATGGCAGAGCCAGACGGAATATCAGAGATCGCACAACTTCAATCCGAACCCTGCGATAATGCCCGTCGTCCACCTCGGCACCGGCGCTACGAAGATGATTGATTTCACAAAATGACCAAAAATTGAAAAGTGCGGCATCCGCTCCTTTTGTTTTGCCGCTCAAAGTTTTCAATTAAAAAAAGAGATTGTTTTAAGTGGTTTGAAAGAAGAACACCCAGACGATCAGAAGGAACCCCAGGATGAGCATCAGGTACGCTGTGACCCAGATGAATGTGAAGACCCTTTTCAGTTTCTTCGGATCATCCGATATCTCTTCAACGCGTTTCCTGAGCGGTCTCACTCTGCGGCCTCTCCTTTTCCTTTCAGATATTTGAGGCGGATCGTGTTCTCTCTTTCCATCTCTTCAAGACGGAAGCTGACGAACCTCTCTGCATCCTTGAGGTCAGGTATGATCTTGAACTCAAGGGCGTTGACCCTTCTCTTTGTCCTCTCTATCTCATCCAGCAGTTTCTTCATGGTGGTCTCGACCTCGGCCGCGCGAACCAACGTATCGAGAAGTTTCTCGAAGGCCATTGCGGCCTCCTCGATATAGGCGGACGTCTCTATCACACCGTATCCCTTCTCGGTCATTTTGGTATGGAAGGATGTGGCCTCCACTTTGGGGACCATCATTCCCATTATGCTCTTGCTGCCAAGTTTGACCTCTGGTTCCGATTTGAGAGCATATGCTGCGCTCTTTACGGCGATCTCTCCTTCTACCGCACGTGCAACGATTATCTTCTCCATTGCCGTTCCGTAGTCGGAAGCAACGCCCTCACGCATCTTCTTTGCTCTGTCCAGCACCTCGAAGAACTCAATGATCAGGCCATCCCTTTTCATCTTCATGATCTTGTATCCGCTCTCGGACAGTTTGATCCTCTTCTTGAGACTAAGGAGGGTCGAACGGTTCGGAGTGATTTCTTGGCTTGCCATGAGACTCACTTCGCCAGGTACTTCTCGATGTATTTACGGTCGATTCTGGTCAGCTGATCCATGTCAAGTTCTTTCAGGATCTCCCATGCGATCTCCAGGGTCCTCTCGATCGAACGGTCCTCGTCAACTCCCTGACGGACGACGCGGTCTTCGAAGAGGTCTGCGAAGTCCAGGAGCTTCTTGTCCTTTGCCGACAGTGAGTCCTTTCCGACGATCGCCACCAGTCCGCGGAGGTCCTTTCCTTCCGCATATGACGCATACAGCTGATCCGATACCGCTTTGTGATCCTCTCTTGTCTTGCCTTTTCCCACACCGGAGTTCATCAGACGGCTCAGGGACGACGAAACGTTCACCGGCGGATAGATACCGTTACGGTGGAGTTCCCTCGAAAGAACGATCTGTCCTTCGGTGATGTACCCTGACAGGTCAGGGATCGGGTGAGTGATATCGTCACTGGGCATCGACAGGATGGGGATCTGTGTGATCGATCCTTTCTTGTCCTTGATCCTTCCCGCACGCTCATACAGCTGGGCAAGGTCGGTGTACATGTAGCCGGGGTATCCGCGTCTTCCGGGAACCTCTTCTCTTGCCGCACCTACCTGACGCAGCGCTTCGCAATAGTTTGTGATATCTGTCATGATCACAAGCACCTGCATTCCGAGTTCGAACGCCATGTATTCGGCGGTCGTCAGACCGAGACGGGGCGTAACGATACGCTCGATGGCAGGGTCGTCGGCGAGGTTCAGGAAGACCACTGCATTCTTCAGTGCGCCTGTCCTTTCGAACTCTTTCATGAACATCTGTTTCTCTTCGTTCGTTATACCGAGCGCAATGAACACCACTGCGAACTCTTCGTTCTCTCCGAGAACTTTTGCTTGCCTTGCGATCTGCAGGGCGATATCATTGTGAGGAAGTCCTGACCCCGAGAAGATGGGCAGTTTCTGCCCTCTGACCAAGGTGTTCATTCCGTCGATCGTTGATATTCCTGTCTGGATGAAATCGGCCGGGCTGTCCCTTGCCCACGGGTTGATGGCTGCTCCCACGATATCGAGTTCCTTGTCCGGAACGATCCTTGCTCCTCCGTCAAGAGGCTCTCCGGATCCTGTGAGGACCCTTCCGAGCATCTCTCTTGAGACGGGCATCTTCATCGTGTCGCCCAAGAAGCGCACGGATGCCTGCCTGTCTATACCTGAGGTGCCTTCGAATATCTGGACCACAACGATCTCGTTGGATGTGTCGAGGACCTGCCCTCTTTTCATCGATCCGTCGGAAAGTCTTATGCTGACCATTTCCTGATAGCCGACGGGTTCCGTCTTCTTGACGAATACCAATGGTCCTGCTATCTGAGAGACCGTCTTGTACTCCTTGGATACTTTTGCTTTTGCCATTGCTCTCACACTCCCAATCCCGCAAACTGCGTTTCCATGTCTTTGGACACTGCTTCCAGCTCGGCGTCTATATTCTCTTCGTATTTGGCCTGGTTGAACCTCTGCCTTACCGGGAGATATGCGATCTTATCGACCTGCACTCCGGATGCGAGAGCATTGGCGGCAAGGTCCGAGAATTTCTTGATCAGCGTCATCATGACATGCTGCCTCTTGATGGGGCAGTATGAATCTATCGGGTGGTAAGCGTTCTGCTGCAGGAATATCTCACGGATCATCTTGGCCACTTCCAGGGTCATCTTCTGCTCGTCCGGCAGAGAGTCGGAACCGACCATCTGCACGATCTCCTGCAGTTCAGACTCTTTCTGAAGAACCTGCATTGCCCATGCTTTGAGTTCCGGGAAATCCTCAGACACATTCTGCTTGTACCAGTTGCTGAGCTGCTTGTCGTACATTGTGTATGATGTCAGCCAGTTGATGGCCGGGAAGTGCCTTCTCTCTCTGAGTTTGGTATCGAGGGCCCAGAACACACGGACGATACGCAGTGTGTTCTGCGTGACCGGTTCTGACATATCTCCTCCGGGAGGAGATACCGCCCCTATGACCGAGATCGATCCGGTCTCGCCGCACAGTGTCTTCGCGCGGCAGGCACGCTCATAGAACTCGGACAGACGTCCGGCGAGGTACGCGGGGAATCCTTCTTCTCCGGGCATCTCTTCCAGTCTTGACGATATCTCACGCATGGCCTCTGCCCATCTTGATGTGGAGTCTGCCATAAGCGAAACGTCATATCCCATGTCTCTGAAGTATTCGGCAATGGTGATGCCTGTGTACACAGACGCCTCTCTTGCCGCCACTGGCATGTTGGACGTGTTCGCGATAAGGACGGTCCTGTTCATCAGGGACTCGCCGGTGGTCGGGTCGACCAATTCGGGGAATTCTGACAGAACTTCGGTCATCTCATTGCCGCGCTCGCCGCAGCCGATGTATACCACTATCTCTGCATTGGAATATTTGGCAAGGGATTGCTGCGTGACCGTTTTCCCGGTACCGAATGCGCCGGGAATGGCTGATGCGCCGCCTTTCGCAAGGGGGAACATAGTGTCCAAGACCCTCTGTCCGGTGACCAGCGGGATATCCGGCTGGTGCTTTTCCTTTACAGGCCTGGACACACGGACCGGCCACTTCTGCATCATGGCCACTTCCTGTCCGTCCACCTTTGCCACGACATCCTCGACCTTGTATTTGCCGCCGGAAATGCCGCTTATCTTTCCTTTTCTGAATGTCGGGGGGATCATTATCTTGTGGATGATCGAACCTTCCATAACGGTACCGATTACCTGTCCTGCCTCGACTTCGTCGCCATTCTTTACGGTGGGCTTGAATTCCCACATTTTTTCTCTATCAATCCCAGGTGCGGAAACACCGCGGAAGATATAGTCCCCCATTTTGTCCCTGAGCACGGGGAGAGGCCTCTGTATTCCATCATAAACGGAAGTAAGAAGTCCCGGACCGAGTTCCGCGACGAGAGGGAGCCCGGTATTTGTGACCGGCTCTCCGGGTTTGACACCCGAAGTATCCTCATAAACCTGGATGATTGAGTAGTCACCTACGATCTTGATGACCTCTCCCATGAGACCCTCTTCCCCCACCTGTACGACATCGTACATTCTGGGGGTGATCCCGGTTGCTGTCACCACAGGTCCTGCGACCCTGTGAATTACACCTTTAGTGCTCATTTATTCATCCTCTGTTTTGTATAAATCAACGCCAATTACTCTTTTGACCCTCTCACGAAGGTCGCTTTCGTCTCCGCCCACCGGTACGACCACAGGCTGGATTGAATCCATGACCTTCGACCTGACGTTATATGGAAGATAATTAAGATCTCCCGCATCGACGGCCAGGATGCCGATGTTCGCGTCGGACATGGCCTTTGCGATCACGCCCTGGTAGTTACTTTCATCTGCTACGAACACACGCTTAAGCCCAGCCAAT
>JAIRQG010000016.1 GCA_031256615.1 Candidatus Methanoplasma sp.
CATTGTCTTTTGCTGAGTTCGTTCATTTCAGGAATGAATACGGCATCGTTCCAGCGGAACCTTCGGCCGATGAACTTGATGAATATCTCAGGATCGGCGGATTCCCCCTGCTGTCGACATCTCAGTTCACAAAGGACCAAGCGAGACAGATCGTCGCTGACATTCACTCCTCTGCAGTGCTTAAAGATGTAGTAAAAAGGAACAATATAAGGAATGTACCTTTATTGGAAAGGATAATCGCATTCATTTATGACAGCGTCGGAAGTTTGGTCTCGATCAGAAAGATAACAGACTACATGAAAAGCAACGGCGGCGGTGCCGACTTCGAAACCGTCAGCAGCTATATCGGATATTTAGAAGCGGCCTGTATCATTAAAAAAGTTTCAAGATATGACATAAAGGGCAAAAGGCTGCTCGAAAGCAATGACAAATACTATCTGGCCGATCATTCGCTGCAGTATGTAGTCAGAGACTTCAGACGGACAAATCTGCCGGGCATCCTTGAGAATATCGTCTACAATGAGCTGATCCGAAGAGACTATAAGGTCTATGTGGGCAAGATCGGTACGAAGGAAATAGATTTCGTGGCTGAAAAAGCAAACGGCAGCGAAAAAGTGTATGTACAGGTCTGTACCGAATTGGGAAGTAAAGAGACGCTTGAAAGAGAGTTCTCACCTTTAATGCAGATTGATGACCACTATCCCAAATATGTGGTAACATTGGATAGGTACTGGGAAGAGAACAAAAATGGTGTCAGAGGGATCCATCTGAAGGAATTCTTATTAAAAGAAAACTTTTAACACATGAATTCGTCAGGCCATTTTGGCCAGATCGATATGGTCAAAACGACGGACGAATTCACGGATCAGGAGAACTCGTTCGAACTGTAAGCCCCAAATAAGACCGCATGAACAGCAACTGTTGACAAATGAACTTGATCATTCATATTGGATAATAGGTCATAAGGTCTCCCTTGGAACATTCCACGACTCCGGCCGGTCTTCGGGAACCTCAAAGGACTCGTCCTTCAACACGCCGAAATACTTCATCGTATGACCTTTTCGCGGGGTACCTTCGGCATTTTTTTTCAGCACTTCGTTCACATAGTTCGAAACAGACATCCCTTTTTCTTCTGCTATATGCTTCGTCCTTTCATAGACGCTCGTCTCTATGCTTACGTGGGAATGCGATGTCATATTGCCTCGGATATCATACTTGGTGCACGCTTATATTATTTATCTCACGGCCCGATGCGCACAAAGAAGAAACTTCTGAGATATGTATCGATATCCTCCGCCGTCCATTTTCTCATCATCATGGAAAGAGGGACTATGTTGAAAGCTCACTTGCCGCGTCCCTTTTCGACGAACTCCTCTACGCGTTTGAAGCCTTACATAAGATCAGGGTACGTGAGAAGGCTGTCAGGAGAACGATTGGCTCTCTGACGTGAAATCTTGGATGTTGGCAACTCATTCTTTTGTCTTTTATGCATACGCCTCCCCACCTGAGATCCGCCTTTTGTATGAATGCCCAGAACTTAGCGGACATCTGTCATCAATAGCTCATGGGGTCACTGGATATCGGCCGTACGCTTCGAATTTCGTCTGTACCCTGCGTCTTCCATGTCTCCTTCCGACTCAAGATATAATTCCCTGAGCTGCTCCAACATCTCGGTGGGTGCGTTCCAGAGTTCTCTGTCATTGCATTCCAGCATATCCTCTATCATCTCTTTCAGAGCATAGGGATTATTTTCTCTGATCCATTCCCTCACTTCCTTATCGAGAATGAACTTCTCTGTCACAGCCTCATACATCCACTGCTCAATGGAATCGGAAGTGGCACCCCATCCCAAGATGTACTCGGTGAGCTTTGACAGTTCCATAGCTCCTTTGAACCCATGCCTCTGCAGGCCCTCAAGCCACTTCGGATTCAGGACACGGCTTCTCATTACATATGCTGTCTCTTCTTCCAGCGTCCTGGTCTTCAGCCGGTCCACATCGGAGCTGTCTCCCATGACGCAGAACGGCTTCTCGCCGCGGTACTGCCTCACTGCGGCATTCAGCCCCCCGATGTGAGAATAATCATCATCAATATCCAAAAGATCGTATTCTCTGTCATTGTGGTTCTTGACGGTCACTTCAAGGGCGGCAGCCCTGCGTTTGAATGCTTCCGGGAACTTCTCCCCTTTCCACTTGCCTCCGTAGGCATGGCATCCCCAAGTGGTGAACGTCTCTGCTATCTGCTCAAGGCTGTCCCACTTAGAGGACTGTATGAGCACCTCAACGCCGGTCCCGTGCTGGCCTGGAGGATCCCCGAACAGACGGATCATAGAAACATCTTTGGCGTCAGCGGGAGACATGCCTTCGCTGATGTATTTCGAAATGTCTTCTTTCAAATGCTTTTTGAGATAATTGATCTCTTCGGATTCTTCCAGCTCCGATATCATCTCTGCGGCCCTGTGGATCATATCAACAAGATTGGGGAAGGAATCTCTGAACAGCCCGCTTATTCTGGACATAACGTCTATCCTGGGTCTTCCGAGCTCTTCGTGGGACATTATCTCCAGCCCGACCACTTTTCCCCCTATGGAACCGTATATCGGCCGGACGCCCATCAGCGCAAGTATGTATGCGACGTCGTCTCCGTTGGTCTTCATGGTGTCGGTCGCCCATACCACTATCCCTATGCTCTCCGGATATTTTCCGTTTGCATCCACGAACTTTTTGACCATATCTTCTGCCATCTGCCGCCCTATCTTCCAACTGGCCTCCGTAGGAACAGCGTCCGGATCTATTGAGTAAAAGTTGGTTCCGGTGGGCAAGAGATGCGCATTACCGCGCGTCGGCGATCCTGAAGGGCCCGGAGGGACATATTCCCCGCCGATCCCGAGCATGAATTTTGTCAGCTCATTGGTCAGCTGACAGACATGAGGGTATATGTCTGTACAAACGTACGATAATGACTCCCAGAGATCGTCTGTCATACGGCCAATCTTATCCTCAGCGAGGGCAAGAGATTTCTCCGGCTCATAATCTATTTTCTGCATCTCGGTAAGAAGATCATAGAAGGCGGCATCTATCTCCGATATCCAGACTCCGTTGAGTTTTCCGTCCTTCCCCGTTTCTGAGGGGGCATTGAGGATGCTGTCCATATCCACGCCCCAGGCTTCTGCGATCGATATCCTCAGCGAGGGTACTTTGCCGTTCCTCAATCTGCACAGGCTGTATACCATCTCCGTAAGAAGCTCCCCTTCTGGAACCTTGCCTAATATATGCAGTCCGTCTTTGATCAGAGCGTCTTTGAGGTCTGATATGTAATCATATATTATGCCGGACTGCTCTTTGACCTCTTCTTTCCCGCATTCTTCTTTGAGACCGACCTCTTTGTAGAGGTTCATCCTCTTTACGATCTCCTATATCTCATCTACTAAGTAGCTTACTTTCTCATCTTGAGAGGTTGTCTCCGAATTCAGATATTCCTGCAGTTTTCCGTCAAGCAGAGCTATGTCGTCATAACCGTCGGCCCTTGTCATCGCGGGGCACATATGTCCGATTAAGACCGAGTCTATCCTTCTTTTGCATTGTATCCCCTCGCCCGGGTCGTCTACGATATAAGGATACACATTGGGTATGGTATCTATGTTTATGTCCGGATAGCAGCTGGATGACAGCGCATTGCCCTTTCCGGGGAGCCATTCGATCGTGCCGTGGGTTCCGACATGGATTATGCAGTTAGCTTTGAACACGTGTTTCAGCCATCTGTAGTAAGCAAGATACGCGTGCGGCATCACTACGTAAGGGTCATGGTAAAGTTTCTCTGCCAGTTCATGCTGGCCTCGATTCGGCTGCATTCCGACGAAAACATTTCCGTTCATTACACCCGGGATTATGATCCGGCCGTCATGGACCATCATGTCGCCCGGCGGCTGTCCCCAGCTGCGAACGATGCCGTCCTTTGCTTTCTCGGTGAGTTCTTCGTACCATTTCTGATATTCGGCAGGACCAAGCATATCTGCCGCCCTCTCTTCTATCTCATTTTCTGGGGTCCATTCAAGATCGGTCGTCAGGCCCGCCAGCAGCTCATCCAGTATCTCTTTGCCGTTCTCCGGTACGCGTTCGATAGCGTATCCCTCTTTTTCCATTGCTTTGAGGCAGCCGCAGACGCTCTCGAATGTATCAAGCCCCGCTGCACCTCCGAGGCGGTCGTTTGTAGGAGGATACATATGGAATAGTATCGCTATTTTACTGTCTTTGGGTTCTTTCATACGGAGTTCTGCCCATTCTTTGGCAAGATCCGCTATCTTGTCAACTCTGTCAGGGACAGAAGTGTTCTTGTATCTCCCGTCCCCCAAACTCTCATTGAACAATAACGGCACGGATATTATCTGGCCGTCGAACTCCGGCCATATAACTCCCGTACTCAGTTCTGTGGCGGTCATTCCGACCTCATCATCCGCCCACACAACGGGAGAACGGGATATGGTGGGGGCTTGTATTATCGGAACATTCAGGTCTTCAAAGAAATTATGTATGGTTCTTCCCTCGTTCACTGCATTTGGGTCCGACAAAGATATCTGAGAGAATCCGGTCGTCAGCACAACAGCATTCACAAGGACCCTGCCGTTCATCATGAAGTACTTTTCGACCGTCCTTTTTACGCCCAGGCTGCCTGTGATATCATTAGGGTATGAGTTGAAGTACAGAGGGATGACATTGCATCTCAGTTCTGTCAGTTTTTCAATAAGGTCATTGATCGCTGTACACCTTTCTTTTGAATATGATGTGTAGTGCATCATCACGCCTATTGTCGGCCGCGACCAATCGAAACCTTTGATATATTCCTCTATTTCAATGTCTGCCTCGCTGCCTTTTCGGTAGATCCCCTGCACCCTGTTGACTGCTGGCATAGGGACGTCCACATTTTCATCCCCCGCTATATTCCTGCAGGCCCACTTCAGCATTGAAGAGTAGTTCTCCCTGCCGCCCATGTCCAGATACAGCCTGATCAATAGGTAATCTTCATCGGTATGTCTGAAAAGACACCTGTTCTCTTCATTGACCTCATCCAATGCAGAATCGAAGAAAGTATCAATGTTCTTGCTGTCAATGATCTTCCTTATCCTGTCATATTTAAGAAAGAAACTGGGATCTCCATGGAATTTGAAAAATAAGAAATCACAGGTCCTGATGAAACTCTGCAGTTTGACAAATTCCTCCTCACTTTGATCAACATCCTCTGAGTCGGCACACATTATTTCCATTTTTGTGCCCACGTCTCCAAGCATCTCGGCCATTTTGCCGATGTGCACACTATCGCGGTTGGCAACGCTGATGAAAACAAGCCGGATATCCGGTTCTTTGCTGTCATTGTGGTTAGTGAATACGACCACCATATCTATCAGAAAACCGTATGTGCTTTCTACTATTTATTGGATGTATAATCCAACTTGTTTATTGGTTTTCGTTGCTTATACGCTGCAAGTGGGAGCCCGTTAAGAAGTGATCTGTTTCTTCTGGCACTTTCCTTAGATAACCCATGACCGATGTCTATGCTATGGCCACCGGTCACGGCAATTGCCGTTGCTGACCATGCCGTAAAACCGTTTCCGGATCATTCGTCTTTTATCGCCGCCATAGATATTGCCGAAACCAGGTCTGTAATGATATCATCGCTCTTCGGTGCATCCTTTGAGATCACGGCACATATTATCTCGCGGCATACCTCATACCCTGCATCCTGCGGTATCAGCCCCCAGGATACCTCATCCGCTATGTGAAGTACAGACGAGACATAGGAAAGCATGGTCTTGTCTTTCGATATCCTTTCCAATGACGCATCGAATTCTTTTCCGGGATCCAAACTGTTGGCGGCAAGGTATTCTTTGCATGAGGTCCTTGTTATCCCAAATCTCTCCAAACGCTTGAACACATCTGCCTGGGAAACGGGAGTCGCACCATTCTTCCCCATTGAAGACAGCACAGCTTCTGTTACCGCCTTCCCTATCAGTTCTCCCAGTTTTGAATGCTTTCCTGCGTTGTAAAGCCTTCTTTCGCATTCCGCATTGCTGAGCACTATTATACAAATGGAATCGCTTCCAGACGCTATCTCTTTGGTATCTGAACGTCCGAACATAAGTTGCTGGAATGCACAGGTCACTGATTCCGTGGCGGTGATGGCTGCCCGTGCCATTGTTGCCTGAGGCAGGTCGGCATCTACCATGAGTACTATTGATATCCTGTTTCCCCCCTCACCTTCTTCGGATGCCGGATGATCTGGGTCTGCGATCGCTAATGCGGATACAGCCGTCAGACCATGGATTTTTGAAACCAGAGACGCAGTGTTTATGTTCGGAGATATTCCAACAATGAAACCTTTGCTGGTTGATTCTTTGTTTGTCAGGATGATCTCGTTCAAAGTGTCTGAGTATCCTCCGCTTGAAGATGATAATGCAGACCATTTCCCTTCAGGGTGGGTTATGGATATCTTTGATGAACCTTTTTTTATCACGAACCCTCCATGCCCTTTTTCTCTTCTTTTCAAGCCGATCCCTCCGCTGCTTCTTTCCTGCCTATCTCAACGGCCTTATCGAAAAGTATCATTGCCATAGCCAGACGGATCGTCTCCGCAGGAGTTTCGGTCATATCGAAACGTTTCTTTAGAACTGGATCTTCCATGGACGGGCCTCTCAGCGATGTTCTGAGTATCTCTCTGCATGCAAGAGTGCCGGCATCGGGCGGGATCAGCCCCCACTCCATCTCGTCCATTATGTGCAGGGCTCCGGATACCGCTGCCGCTGCCTTTGCATCTTCGGAGGTCTGCTTAAGTGCTTTCTGTAAAATCTTCATTTTAAACGGATATCTTATCTCATCATGACAGTTCAGCTCAGATATCTTATGTCTTGATATCATGACATACGGGTTGCACTGGGTCTCCGTGTTCATCATGGTCTGGTCATCCAGAGCTTTTGCGAGGGTCTTTTCCACACAACCCCTTATCGCCTTTGCCAATTCAGAGCCGTTACTGTGTTCGATGACCTTATTGCGGCTTTTTTTGTTGCACAATACCGCAACCTGATCTGTGCCCGAACCTGTGGCTATCCCGTTGGAATACAGGCTCTTTCCCATAAGTTTCAGCAATGTCCTGCTCTTAGCCTCGGTGGCGGTCATCATCGCACCCATCAGCGCACTGTCGGAGAGGTCGGCGTTGATGATCAATATGATCACTATGGTGCCGTTCTTGTTGTATGTCCTTTCCATCTCATCATAGCTCGCAGGATCGCCTGCGCGGCCTCCATTGATCATTATCCCTCCGGTTATTGCCATGGATATCTCTATTCCGTTGGACTCGGTAGAACAGATGGCGGCATTGTCCATGTGCGCTGCGGTACCCAGTCCTACTGTCGAAGACGGGTCCAGCCCCACCAGCTTTGCACACTCTTTAGAATATCTGTTGTGAATTTCCTTCGGCTTCCCCATCATACTGTACTCCGCTGTTCCGCCAAGGCTTGTGGTATTGAATACCGCCGACGGCGAGGACATGAACCCTCCGTTGAAGTTTCCTGTGGAGAGTGCCCTCCAATTCTTTGACGGCAGCGTCACTATCAGGGATCTGTTCTGCCTGTGGACAGACACTCCGCATGGGAACTCTCGGATGGTCCTGCGTTCTTCCTTCTTTTCTGCAGCGATGACGTCTTCCCAATCGATCACCATGTTATGTCTCCTTGCTCTCTGTTGACATGTTGGATGATACATCCATATCAGTTAATATTAGTAATGGTTGCTCCTCATCCGTATTACGATGATTGTAGTGCAGAAAATGGGTCTTTTAACGAGCCGTTTCATTTTCTGTTAAATTATTGACCTTTATTTCCAGAACAGGTCTTGCAATAACCATTATTAATAAGTTGGATAATACATCCAATATGTTATCTTCTGGCGAGAACACTCCCGCACCTTATCAACAACTGTGCGAAGAAGTGATCCGCGCCGAGAAGATAGTAGTAAAATTCGGCGAGAATGTCGCCGTTGACCACGTTGACGTGAATGTCAAGCGCGGGGAGATATACGGTTTCCTCGGACCGAACGGTGCCGGGAAGACCACGACGATACGAGTACTCACGACCCTTCTGCATCCCACATCCGGAGACGTCACGGTCAATGGTTTCAAGATACCCTCAGAAAATAAAAAGATAAGGAGAATGATCGGTTTTGTCCAGCAGATGATCAGCCTTGACAAGGACATCTCTGTGAAAGAGAATATCATCTGTCACGGATATCTGCAGAAAGTTCCCAAAAAAGATATCCAGATAAGGATGGAAAGAATATCTGCAGTTCTTGGTCTGACTCCTTTCTTGAATTACACTGTGATCAAACTTTCCGGCGGCTGGAAGAGAAAGACTGCGATCGCATGCGCGCTTATGCATGATCCTAAGATCCTGTTCCTTGACGAGCCTACTGCGGGACTCGACACACAATCCAGGCATATGCTGTGGGATATGATCCGCCAGCTCAACAGTGCCGGAACAACTATCTTTCTGACAACCCACTACATCGAAGAAGCGGAGAACCTCTGCGACAGGGTGGCCATATTAAACAAAGGAAAGAGGGTGGCTTTGGGCAGCCCTAAAGAACTTTGCGATAAAATAGGACGCTTTGCAGTCGAGTACGACGGAGACAATCACGTACGAAAATACCGTTATTTTTCTGACTGGGATGATGCAAAAAAGTTCGTTGCGACATTTGGCGATAGCGATTCGGTCCTTCTTAGGAGGACCACATTGGAAGATGTCTTCCTTGAGATGACAGGAAGAGAAGTGACTACGGATTTCGTCAAGGTTGTGAGAATATGATCCTCTCTTTTTTTGATGAAACGTTCCGCGTATCCCTCCAGGACCTATATTATCTCAAACGGAATATCCTGTCTATCTTGGTGACCATACTTGTCACTCCTCTTTTGTATTATGTGTCATTCTGCTACGGACTCGGTTCAAATGTGAATGATATGGAGGGTGTTTCGTATATCGCTTTTGTTATTCCCGGAGTGGTTGCTCTTTCAACGCTGACATCATGCTTTTCTTCCATAGCCAACAAGGTCCTGGCTCAGAGAATATATTACACATCGTTTGACGAGATAATCCTCTGCCCCATATCGCCTTCTGCGGTGATCTTCGGAAAGGCATTGGTCGGACTCATCAAGGGTATGCTGGGATGTGCCATATTGCTCATAATAGGGCTGATAATGACGGATGGCCTGCACATAAGTCTGCTGCTGATAGCCAGCATAGCATTGTCCTGCATGGTATATTCTCTTCTGGGAGTATTGGTGGGCTTCCTTTCCAACAGCCTGACCACGGTAATAATGTTCACAAGCGTCATCATTGCGCCGATGACGTTCCTTTGCGGTACAGTATTCACGGTGTCGTCTTTGCCGGTAGGTCTACAGTACGCCGTATCCGCTTTGCCACTTACCTATTCCACAGAGTGCATCAGGGCGTCAGCGCTGGGATGGTCATTCCCAGTCCTTTCTCTTGTTGTAGTGGCGGTGTTCGGGGTCGCATTCTTCCTGATTTGTTATTACATGTTATCAAGAGGAAAGATATGAACACGGTGTATTCTTAATTGAAAGTCGTGCTTATGGATTCAGCACTATGCATGCAACCGTCGTTTATACAGGAAGCAAAATGGTTTGGTGTGCGGACGGCCATTGCAGAAAAAGAGCGCCCATACACAACAGGCATACAACAATAATGGCATAAAAATAGTCAAATAGTGATGAATTCATTAAGATTACCTCTATTTTAGTGAATTTTGCTCAAGCCTAACGAAAATTACCGTGGAGGTCATTATAAATACTTCAACAAACCTTTACAGTTGGATTATACATCCGACTGGTGCAATTATGGAGCAAAATAATAAGAAAAAGATCGCTGTTGTTTCAGTGGCAGTGATTGTTATTGCCATTGCGGCAGTGACTATTGCAGTGCTTTCTGAAGACGATGATGAAACAAACGGTCCATTTAATGTAGTC
>JAIRQG010000026.1 GCA_031256615.1 Candidatus Methanoplasma sp.
GTCGATACGGCGCACTCTCTCGGCGATTCTTTCGATGTGAAACTGTCCTCCGAGATACTGAACATCGACAAGAACCTCGATGCCCTGGAACTGAACATAATCCATGAGATGAGGACGAAATGGTCCAGCATAAGGGATTACATCTCGGCGTTCATGCTGTCTCAGGGAGTAGAGGACATCTCCGCCGAAGAGATGGCCATCCTGCCCGGGATGGAGATGGCAGCGGCTTTGTTCTATGTTCTGCAGTTCAAGGACAGCGGAGAATACGACGTGGTGATAATCGACACGCCGCCCACGGGCGAGACCCTGAGGCTTCTCAGTTTTCCGGATGTATCGAATTGGTACATCGACAAACTGTTCATGCTGCTGAAGAGGATAATACTCGTCGCAAGAGCGACAGTGGGGAAGATGATGGATCTTCCTCTGCCGTCGAAAGAGGTCATGAACAGCATAGAGGATATAAAGAAGAACATGGAAAGGGCCAAAGAGGTGCTGGAGGACTCGGAGAACACAACGATCAGGCTTGTCCTTAACCCTGAAAGGATGCCCATAAATGAGACAATGCGGTCGTACACTTACCTCTGCCTTTACAATAAGACGGTGGAGTGCCTCATCGTGAACAAGGTGCTGCCGCCGGAAGTAGACGGGAACTTCATGAAAAAGAAGCTCGAGGAGCAGGAATTCTACATGAAGATGATACATGAGGCGTTCGATCCCCTGAAGATAATGTACGCGTTTCAGCTTCAGACAGAGCTGAGAGGGGTCAGCAACCTCGATGAGATGGCGGACATGATCTTCGGAGAGTCGGACCCGGCGGAGTCATACTCAAAATCAAGCCCCATGCATTTTGAGACAGAGGACGGCATAGATAAGCTGTACATCAAAATGCCGTTCATAAAGATAAAAGATATAGAACTGTTCAGAGGAAGCAACAACTCAATAATAGTAAAAGCCGGGGATCAGAAGAGAACGGTCGCGCTCCCGATGACCCTTGTCGATGCGGAGATGCTAGGCGCGGAGTTCGACAATGAGGACCTGATTGTCAAATTCAGGAGACCGAGATAAGAACATCCCGGTTTAAAAACAAGGAAACTTTTTAAGATATATGACCGCCCTTCGGTATTTATAGAAAGGCGAAAAGCGGAGGTGTCAAAATGAGCGAGGATGGCAGAAAGTACACGGACCCCGAACTGGAGAAGTTCCTCAAAGAGAACAAAGAGATGATGGAGAGGCTCTTCAGGGAGAACAAAGAGATGATGGACAGATTCTTCAGGGAAGAGAAGGAACGCTTCAGGGACGCATTCGATGAAGAGATAAAAAGAGCTGAAGCCTTCTCGGGAGAGAAGAAGGATAAAGCGAAAGATGCCGCGCAGGAAGTGTACAATGCATTCACCGATCCGGAAGTGCAGAGGCATTTCTTAGCAATGGGAATGGAATTCATGATGGGCGTGAACGCCCTGATCAGCGCCATGCCGTTCCCGGAGCAGATGAAAGACATGGCTAAAAAAGCCGAAGAAGCAAGGAAAAGCACATCTGAGAATTTCTCCAAAGCCGGTGCCGACCGCGGCAAAGGGATGAAACCCGCGCCACCGGAGAAGATAAACGTTGAACCCGCGCCGAAGAAGTCCCAGTCCAAAGCAAAGAAGTCCTCGGCAGACAGGGATGACAGTTAAGATGGACCTTGCGGACGGCACGGCCGCGGTCACGGCGGCAAGGCGGTATGCGGAAGCCGAGACGAAAAGGGAAACTGCGGAGTTCCCCCTTCCGGAAGGATTCTCGGAGAAGAAAGGCGTCTTTGTAACGATATCAAAATATCCCTCAGGAGACCTGAGAGGATGTATCGGGTACCCGGAGCCGATATTTCCGCTAAAAGATGCGCTGAAGATGTCGGCAGCGGCCGCATGCCACGATCCGAGATTCAGGAGCCTGACGTTCAGCGAGACCGGGACATGCACATTTGAGGTAACGGTCCTGACCGTCCCTCAGAAGATCATATACAGATCGCCGGAGGAACTTCTGTCAAAAATAGTGATAGGCAGGGACGGGCTGATAATAACGTACAGGGGAAGAAGAGGACTCCTGCTCCCGCAGGTTCCAACGGAATACGGATGGGATGCGGAAGAGTTCCTGAGGCATCTTTCGATGAAGGCCGGGCTTAACCAAAATGCCTGGAAGGACCCAGAGGCGGCCATAGAGTCTTTTAACGGGGAGATATTCACGGAGACATCACCCGGAGGAGAGGTGGTAAGGAAGTGATGTGCTGAGTCTCGATCTTGTCGTATGCGGAAGAGCGTTCGTTAACGGAGAGATAAAATACTCAGAAATAGGGATAGCGGACGGAAAGATATCAATTGTGAAAAGTTCCATTTCCGGGGGAGAGAGAAGGATCGACATCCCCGGCGGCGTAATATTCCCCGGGTTCGTGGATCCCCACGTTCATTTCAGAGATCCAGGGATGACCGAGAAGGAGGATTTTCTTTCGGGTACCCTTGCGGCGGTGCACGGAGGGGTCACTTGCATACTGGATATGCCTAACACAGTCCCTCCTGTGACCGACGTCAATTCCCTTCTTGAGAAGAAGAGCCGCGTCAAAGGCAGAGCGCACACCGATTACGGATTGTTCGCTGCTGTAACCCCCGGGTGCAACGCGGGCATGATGGCGCCGTTTGTTCCGGGATTCAAACTTTTCATGGGGTCGACGACCGGAAAGATCCTGCTGAACGATGAGGATGAGATAAGGTCCGCGCTCACAGATATATCCAGAACGGGCAAGAGGATAAGCGTCCATGCCGAGGATGACAACATGATCGGCAGAGAAACAGAAAGGAACTGCAGAGACCATCTCAGGAACCGCCTCGTGGAAGCGGAGATCAACGCCCTGAGAAGGCTGTCCCGCTTCAAAGGCATGAGGATAAACATATGCCACAACACGAACGCGGAGAGCGTGGATATGGCGAACGATCTCGGGTTTACAACAGAGGTTGCGCTGCACCATCTTTTCTTCGAGCCGGATAAACACTCATCATCGGAGTACAAAGTGAACCCGCCGATAAGGAATGCCGCCGTAAGAGACAGGCTGTACGGATCGTTCATCAACGGAAAGATCTCAATGTTCGGCAGTGATCACGCCCCGCATACTCTTTCCGACAAATCCAAAGATTTTGATTCGGCACCCAGCGGGATACCGGGCGTTGAGACGACGATACCGATAGTGATGAACATGGTGAGGAAGAACACGATATCTCTGGCACAAGCTGTCTCGATGGGTTCCGAGGTACCGGCGTCGTCGTTCGGGATGAAAAAAGGAAAGATAGAAGAGGGATACGATGCGGACATCTCTGTGTTCGATACAAGGAAGTTCACGAACATAAGCGTAAGGAAACTTCACAGCAAGGCCGGGCAATCGCCTTATGACGGCTGGGAAGCGGTGTTTCCGGAGTTGGTCATCGTGGGCGGAGAGATACAGGTGGACGGAGGAGAATTCTGCGGAGATACGGTTGGGAAGGATGTATATGGCAAACCCTGAGATAGATTATTCAGAAGTGCTCGGAAAGAAGGCAGAATGCCCGGAAGGCTGCGGACTATGCTGTCTGTGTCAGCCGGAGGTCCTCAGCGAAGAGAGGCACTTCTTTGAGAAGAACCATTCAAAAAGTCTCGTCAGGAGCAAAGGTCCGACGCCGTATCTTGCGCTTGCGCTGAAAAAAGGCAAGGGCTCATGCGTGTTCCTCAACGGACGCAGGTGCTCGGTCTATAACAGCAGACCTGTCTACTGCAGGCAGTTCCCGTACCACATTTATGTCGGAGACCGGGTGAAGGTCGAACTTGACCTTTCATGCAGAGGCGTCTGGACAGGAAAGGGCGCCGATGCCAGAGCGGAAGCGGAAGAGATAATCGCCGGAGCAGATGCCAGAATAAAGAAAGCTGTGAAAGAGGCCGCGGAAGTATACTCGGAATTCTACCATAACTGCAAGGAGGCCGGAGTGATGGGAGATCCGCAGGAGATCAGAAGCTCTGTCAGCAGGAATCTTGATAAATTCACAGATCTGGGATATATCAGCAAGGTAATGGAGGCGACCATGATGGAGCCGGTCATGGCCCTTGAGAACATAAAGGAGGGACCGGCGGATCTGGAAGAGGTGCACGAAGCGGCCATGGCGGCGGCAATGGAATCCATGTCCTCCGACGACCCGGTCAATGCGCCGGTGTACTGCGGCGAGGATTGGAACTGGAACATCTTCCTCGCGGACGGCAGCTCCGGAAGGATAGACTGGGTGGTGCTTGACGACGAAGGCGACCTTATAAAGAAAGGAACGGTAAAAGCGGAGGATGTCAGAATAAAACCTCTGGAACCCGAAGGGACAGAGGTCCTGAAAGGATATATCTCGGTCCTCAATCAGAGGGACAGCTTCCTCGGGAACGTTTTCAGCCTCATGGACGCCACCGGCTACGAGGATGATATGGCGAACGCATACTACGGATGTCTTTCGACAACGATACTGGATCTCCTATGGAGAGCATCTGTGATCGACCATTTCATGGGAACCGGCATGGGCGAAAGAGGCATCAGGGAAGCGATAATATTCTATGATATGGATAGGCTCGATGCGCCGACGATCGGAGCCTTTGTCTGAAGGAGGTTTCGGCAGGCTATCGCCCCCCTCTAGTGTTGAAAAATAAAAGTATAAGCACGATACTTTCAAATAGTGTTTCAATTATGGAGCCTTAGTGAGATAAATGATCAAGCCATTATCTGTTCTCAGTCAGTCGGCGAATAAGAACGTCATCGTCGAGTTAAAGGGAAAGAGAGAGTACCGAGGCGTGCTCGATGGATACGACCCTCACATGAACATAGTGCTGAAAAACGCCGAAGAGTTCTATAACGGAGAATCCGTTAAGAAGGTCAGTTTGGTCATCGTCCGCGGAGACAACGTAATTTACATTTCACCATAAGGAGAGATAGATCATGGGAACAGGAACACCAGCTCAGGGAAGGCACAACAAATACAAGACCCACATACCCTGCCGCAGATGCGGAAAGCGCTCTTACCACGCAAGAAGAGGGGTTTGTGCCTCATGCGGTTATGGGAAGACTGCGAAAATGAGATCCTACGTATGGGCTAAAGCCCGCGACTAAGGATGATACATGTCAGGTCCAAAACATAGCTGCGGAGTGGTCGGCGTGGCCGCCACATACAATGTTGTATCGGCTATACACAAGACCCTGATGATCATCCAGCACCGCGGTCAGGAGAGCGCGGGGATTTCCATTTTTAACGGCGACGAACTGCATACGGTCAAAGACAACGGCCTTGTTCAGGTTGCGCTCAGCACAGAGAAAATAAATAAAATAAAAGGCAACGCCGGCATCGGGCATGTAAGATATTCCACTGCAGGCTCCAAAAGTGTCATCAACGCTCAGCCGCTGACCGTCACCACAAGTTTCGGATCGATGGCGATCGCGCACAACGGAGACATCACGAACTATATTGAGCTGAAAGAGAAATATCTGGCCTCAGGAACGTTATTCCTTACGGACTCCGACAGCGAGCTTGTTACGAAGATCCTCAGCAAGCACATGGTGCAGCAAAATGACCCGATAAAGGCGATGAAAAATACCATGGGGGAGCTGGAAGGCTCCTATGCGATCACAATTTTGATAAACGACAGGCTCTTCGGCATGAGGGACCCGTACGGGATCAGACCGCTGTGTATCGGCGAGATAGACGGCGGGCATATCATTGTATCAGAGAGCGCGGCAATAGATGCGCTTAACGGTACCTTCATAAGAGATATCGCTCCTGGAGAGATAGTAGAAGTGATGCACGACCACTTCGTATCCAACCCCAGCACTTCCAGCAAGAACAAGGCGCACTGCATGTTCGAGTGGGTGTACTTTGCGAGGCCGGACTCCGTTATAGACAAAAGAGAAGTGTATGAGGTAAGGAAGAGGGTAGGGGAGATCCTTGCGAGAGAATGCCCCGCCGATGTAGACATAATCATGCCTGTACCGGACTCGGGGCGTGCGCACGCGATAGGATTCTCCATTGCATCCGGGATACCGTATGAGGAAGGGTTCATGAAGAACCGTTTTGCAGAAAGGACATTCATACTTCCTGATCAGAAAGAGAGGGAGATGGCCGTCTCTATGAAAATGAACCCCATCAAAAGCACGGTGAAAGACAAACGCCTGGTGATCGTCGACGACAGCATTGTCAGAGGCACCACCCTTAAGAAATTGGTATCCATGCTCAGAAAGGCGGGGGCGAAGGAAGTTCACGTGCGCGTCGGAAGCCCGCCGGTGATCGCTCCGTGTTATTACGGGGTCGATATGAAATCGAGGGACCAGTTCGTTGCGACCGGACACAGCCTGGAAGAAGTATGCCGTATCATAGGAGCGGACAGCCTGGGATACATAAGCATAAAAGGACTCATAGAGGCCATAGACAAACCGGAAAGCGACCTGTGTTTAGCATGCGTTAACGGAAAATACCCGACACGCATACCCGGCGAAGTGCACAGATTCCAGTCCACTCTCAATTCAGAATACTGAACGGCAACAATGTGTCAGATATGTTCTTTTAACAGAAATTCAGCATTCCTCGCTCATGGCGCGGGTCACTTGCACGTCTTTGCGTGCAGTTTGATCTTTGTCATCGCCCAGTCGTAATGGCTTGATGTGCCGCTTATGAAATATGCTCCGAGGTTTGTTGTCTTTGTCCATTTGTAAACGCCTTTGGAGAACAGTTCATCGTTGGTATGGGATTCAATGATCCTCATCATCTCTCCGTGGCTTTTTCTGACCATATCCTTTGCCGACGGAAGAGGGACGTCCTGATATTTTTTCCAGATCTCCATGTTAAGGTCAGGAAGCATCATCCACGTGTAGCC